>CAMUFS010000012.1 GCA_947088195.1 uncultured Clostridia bacterium | reverse complement strand
TATTCGATTCATCAGTTCCACGGTGAGAAGTCCCATCAAGTCAAAACGAAATCCATCCACATGGTATTCCTTGGCCCAGTACATAACAGAATCTGCAATATAATTATCCACCATAGCCCTGCCGGCAGCAATGTCATTGCCACAAGCAGAACCATTGGAAAGACTGCCATCCTTCTCATAGCGGTAATAATACCCCGGCACCATTCTCTGAAGCCATGAATCATCTTGATATGTGTGATTATAGACCACATCCATCACCACACGAATCCCATTTTCATGGAGTGCTTGAATCATCTGTTTACATTCTTTAATGCGCACTGTGCCATCTGTGGTATCCGTTGCATAAGAACCCTCTGGGACATTATAATTCACTGGATCATAGCCCCAATTATACTGCTTTTCATCTCCTGCCTCATTCACCGAACCATAATCAAAAAATGGCAGCAGATGAACGTGTGTAATACCAAGATTTTTTAGATATTCCATACAAGTGGGATATTCTTCATTTGTGCAAGGCACAGTAAAAGCGAGATACTTTCCACGGTATGCTTCCTTGACACCACTGTCCTTATCATATGAAAAATCCTTGATATGCAGCTCATAGACAATCTGTTCCTCTCTCTTTTGTGGAGCAACATCTGCCTCAAAGCCCGGCGGATCGGTAAGTCGCAAATTCACCACCATGCTTCTGTCGCCGTTGCAGTTACAGCCAGTCGCATAGGGATCTGCCGTCTCCACGACTTCCTCATCCCGCCAAACCAGATAATCATAATACATACCATGCAGGCTCTCAGGAAATGCAAGCTGCCACACCCCATGCTCTGCAGGCTGCATTTCCTTGACAAGCCATGCCTTACCATCTCCTTCTTTGTAAAGCCTTAGCTCCAACTTCTTTGCAAGAGGACTCCACACCTTAAATACCGTCTCCGACTCCGTACAATGAACCCCCAGATCTTTTCCATCGTAGCGATATTTTTCATCCAATTCTTTATTTGTATACATAGCGTTATTGTCTCTCACAGTTCACTCACTCCTGAACAATATAGATTATCCCTTTACAGCTCCTGATACTCCCTCTACATAACATTTCTGTGTCAAAAGGAACAGAATTGCAATCGGTATTGAAATAAGCACACAACCAGCATAGAACTGTGTATAATAGTATTCTACAAACTCCTGCTCCAGCATGGTCCACAAGCCAATGGCAATCGTATAATAAGGAGTCTCATTGCCCATAATTACCTTTGCAAAGATATAATCCACCCATGGCCCCATAAAGGTTGTGATCAATGTGTAGGTTATAATTGGCTTTGACAACGGTATAGTAATGCGGATAAAGGTATCCCACTTGGTAGCCCCATCAATATAGGCTGCCTCATCAATACTTTTTGGAATGGTATCAAAAAATCCTTTTGCCATGTAAAAGCCAAGTCCCGCGCCGCCAGAATAAACCAAGACCAAAGAAATCTGCTTTAACACTCCTGTCTCTAAAAGTCCAAGTCCTTTCAAAATATAGTAAACTGCTATCATGGACATAAATCCCGGAAACATTCCAAGAATCAGCGCTATATTCATAAATTTCTTTCTCATCTTAAAACGCAGCCGGCTCATAACATAGGATACACACAGTACAAAAAATGCAGATAATATTGTGCTGAAAATTGCAATCACTAATGTATTTGTAAACCATCTAGTAAAATTAATGCTGCTGTTGCCATTAAACAGATTAATATAATTGTCCAGCGTAAATCCTCTTGGCCATATGTAGCTCTTATAGGAACCGCCTTCCTTTCGGAAGGAGGTTAATATTACGTAGAAAATTGGCAACACCCAGATAACACTTAAAATTGCCAGCAGAATATGGCACGCCGTATTGGTAATAAATTTCTTTGTCTTCATTATTGGAATGCCCCCTCATCTTTGTAGGAACCTGTTCGACGGTACGTTGTAAGTGAAAGCACTGCCAAGATAATAAATACCAGAATACCGATAACAGCTCCCAGATTATAGTCTTTTTGTGTGATCGTCAGCCTATATAGCCATGTGACAAGCAAATCTGTCTTTCCTGCATAGTAGTATTCCAGAGAATCAGGACCACCGCCAGATAACAGGAAGATAACATTAAAGTTATTGATATTTCCTGTAAAGGAAGTAATCAAGTTCGGCGTCATAATAAAAAGCATGTAAGGAAGTGTGATCTTCCAGAAAATTGTCGCCGAATTTGCGCCGTCAATCTTAGCTGCCTCATACAATTCTGCTGGAATATTCTGCAATATTCCTGTAGTAGAAAGCATGGTAAATGGAACACCAATCCAGATATTAATGCAGATAATCGTTATCTTCGCATAAAGTGCATTCGTAAAAAATGGAATGGATTCCGTCGAGCCAATCAATCCTATTTCACGCAGAATTACATTGACTGGACCATTTGCATTAAAGATTGTTCTCATGCTGAGCAGTGTCACAAACTGAGGAACTGCCACAGACAACACAAACATAAATCTCCAGAATCCTTTGATCCTAGTTCCTTTGCGGTTAATTAAAATCGCCAGCAAAAGCCCAAGAATATAACAGCTTACTGTAGCCACAACCGCCCAGATTAAGGTCCATGTCAAAACTGGCCAAAAAGTAGAAGCAAGTGCACTACCCTGTGAAAACATCGCCTTAAAATTATCAAGTCCCACCCATGAGAACAAATTTCCCGGAGGCTGATGTTCATGGTCATAGCTTGTAAAAGCGATCAAGATCATAAAGATCAGTGGCACTATCGTAAAACAAATAATACCAATAATTGGCATAGCCAACAAAAATGCATGGAGATTCTCCTCCTTCAATGATCTTAAATCATCTATAAAGGTAGGAATATGCTGCCCTTTCTCCTTGCGCTTCTGTGTACAGTAAGCACTCTTTGCTGACATATATGCGATAAAGACAATCGCTGCTGTCAACACAATCGTGATAACACCGTACAACAGACAGAGCATGGAATTATCACCAGTAGAATACTCATAGATACCGAGAGCTTCATTGTATACCTGCCCCTGCTCTACTGTACCCAGAGTAATAAAGTCACCAAGGGCTCCGATGCCAAAGGAAAATAAATAGACGAGATATGCAATCTCCATTATGAGAAACAGCAGTCCTCTGACAATCTGCTTATTGACAAGATTTCCCAAACCGAAAACAAAATAAGAAAGTCTTGTCGTAGTATCTCCATCTTTCCATATTTGTATTGCATTGCTATCACCCGGTCTGCCTGTTACGGCAGACGGGGCTTCCTTTTTTTTCGTCTTCATCGAAAACCTCCCTGAATATGTATCACTTTGTCATAGCTTCCACAAAAGCATCCAGCTTCTGCTGTACATTCTCCTTTGTGATCTCTTTGCTTCTTATCTCTGTAGGAATTGCATTTGCATAAGTCCAATATCTTGCACTAAATACAGAATTAGCAGGCTGTGCCACACTTGCTCGATTAACCTCGTCAATAATAACATTTGCAAGAGGATCTGCCTTCACAGTATCACTTTCGCTTACTTTCAGGTTTGCAGGAATCTGTGCAGATTTCTGGTAGCGAAGCAACTGATTCTGCTCATCACCAAGGAATGCTGCAAAGGATACGGCTGCTGCCATATTCTTGGACTGTGCATTGACACCGATACATTTGGAGCCGTAGAAGCCTAACAACTGATAGTCATTGCCATCTGGATTAAAGGTTGGAATTGTTGCAAGTCCCAAATCATCTCCAAGGATTCCCTTGTACAGATCGTAATCCCATGAACCGGTAAACCATGCGCCAATTCTATGATCCTCTGCAAGCTCAGAAACAGAAATTTCACCGTCAAATGCACATTTTGGATTGTTGATCAAATCAATCAAATAATTTGTCACAGCAACACCTGTCTCATTGTTCCAGTCAACACCTGCCTCAAGGTTGCTTCCATCCTCACCAAAAATACTCAAGCCTGCACCATAGTAATATGCGCCAAGCTTCCAGCCACCTGCTGACTCAAAATAGTAATTATATACATTGTCTGCTGTTTCCTTTGCCATAATCTTCTCTATTGACACAATATCGCTCTCATCCAGAAGAGTCTTGTCATAATACATAAAGAATGTATTGTGTGTAAACGGAATTGCATAAATAGCATCATCTACTGTAACTGTCGCCAAAACGGCTTCCCCGTTGGTTTCCTTTACCATAGTCTCTGTAGCTCCGCCAAGTCTTGCAATCGCACCTGCCTCAACCAAGGATGGAAGCTGATCGCTGGCAAACATAAAGACATCTGCCGCAGCACCCACATCCTTCAACACAGACTCTTGGCACTTATCCTCTCCTACAATCTCTGTCACCCACTTAATATTATATTCAGGATGAGCTTCTGCAAAAGCCTTCTGCTGCTCCTCCATAATGCCAGTATCCACCTGATTCTGTGGACACCATACCTTTAATGTTACATCCTGCACCTCACCTGGCTTTGCCGTGGTAGACGATCCACCCGGATTCTGTGTCGGTGTCGTTCCACCACCGCCTCCGCATCCAGCTAAAGCTGTAACTGTCATAGCAGCCGCCAAAAATGTGACAAATAACTTTTTCATAAAATAACCTCCTTAAATATTAAAGTTTCGTTAAGTTTTGCTAAAATATAATTTATCATATATTATAAAGATAGTCAAGAGATTATTTGTGCACTTTGACGGTAAATAGCGTATATTTTTGTGTATATTGTGCACTTTGTATATCATTTCTAAACTTTTTCGCTACAATATTTTCGAAACTTATTTTCTCTATTTTCGTATTTTTGCTCTATCCAAATTTCTTTGCACAAACAAACCCCTATAAATTATGCACAAAAATCTCTCTTATCTAGCTCTCGAAAATATATTCGATCACTAAGTTTCGCTGGCAGCCTTGTATTTCTCCGGCAATCTTGCTATAATCATAATAAGAAAAAAAATATTATTGGCATTTTGCACAAAAATTTTAGAGTGTAGGCTGACAGGAGGTAACAGTATGGCTACCATCAACGATATTGCCGCAAAGCTTGGAATATCCAAAAGTACAGTTTCAAAAGGTTTAAATAACGCGACAGATGTCAGCGACGAGATGCGCAAAAGAATTTTAGAGACAGCAGTTGAGCTTGGCTACACAAACAAACGTCTTCAGAAAAAAGTAAAAAAGCTTTGCATTTTAATTGAAAATATGGATTACTCCACCCCCAATCATTTTGGCTACGATCTGATTTTAGGCTTTAAACAGATGGCAGAGCCAGAGGGCTGGATCATAGATATTGTTCCTGTCACGCCAGATTTTCAAAAACTCACGCCCTACGGAGTCTTTATGATGCAGCAGGGATACCAGGCAGCCTTTATTCTTGGCTTTTCCCTTTTAGACCCATGGATGGCAGAGTTTCATTCTTCCAAAGTCCCCACTGTCCTCTATGATAACTACATAAAAGACAATCCCTATATGGCTTCTGTCGGCTGTGACAGCGAAGAAGGCTTTGATCTGGCTGTCCGGCATCTGATGCGATTAGGACATAGAAAAATCGGCTTAATCTCAGGTCCTTTGGATTCCTATATCCTAAAAGCAAGATATCATGCCTATCTCAATGCATTGAATAAACATGGACTGGAAATTAACGAAAACTTTATCGGCCTTGGCTATTATGTGGCAGAGTCCACCAGAACTTACATTCCCAAACTATTAAAGGAAAATGTCACTGCCATCCTCTTTTCCCATGATATTCGCGCCATCTCCGCTATAACCGAATGTGATGACCGAGACATCCGCATACCAGAGGATCTGAGCATAATCGGCTTTGACGATCTGCCCATGACCTCCTACACATCTCCTCCCCTAACCACAATCCGTCAAGATCGGATTGCGTTGGGAAAATGTGGCTTCTATGCGCTTTCCTGCCTGCTTAATCAAGTAGCCATCGGCTCCATCCTTCTGCGGGCATCGCTGATTATACGAGAATCCACAGGACCTGCAAAAACAACAGAACAACACAAAATATAACATTTCATTTAGATTCCTCGCATATACTCTGATAACAGTTTAATTGTGAGGTTTCTATGTTAAGTTCTCTCAAACAATACATTCTTTCACACCGCCCGCTCCTTCTTGTCATTCTCTGCTGTCTGCTCGTGGGAATGGGCGCGCTTGCCTATCATGATATTCTTCCTGTAAGCTATACAGTGGGAAACCGAGAACTCCCTATCTACAGCGTAGACACTACAGAAAAAAAGATTGCTCTCTCTTTTGACGCTGCGTGGGGAAACGAAGACACTGCAGAAATTCTTTCCATTCTTGCCAAACACAATGTGCATGTCACATTTTTTATGACAGGCGGCTGGGTGGAAAGCTACCCTGATGATGTAAAAGCCATCGCAAATGCAGGGCATGATCTGGGAAATCACAGTGAAAATCATAAAGAGATGAGTAAATTGACAAATTCTGAGATCGAATCAGAGCTGATGAGTGTACATAATAAAGTAAAAGAACTAACCGGAAAAGAAATGTGCCTATTTCGCCCTCCCTACGGAGATTATGATAATGATCTGATCAAAACAGCATCTTCCTTAAACTATTATACCATCCAGTGGTCAGTAGATAGTCTTGACTGGAAAAACTATGGCGTTGACAGTGTGATCAAAACAGTGTGTGAACACAAGAACTTGGGAAATGGAGCGATCATTCTATGCCATAATGGAGCAAAATATACGGCACAGGCGCTGGATACCATGCTGACAAAATTAAAAGAAGCCGGATATGAGCTGGTTCCTATATCAGAATTGATCTATAAAGATAAATTTCATATGGATCATACGGGAAAGCAGATTGCAGATTAAAAAATTTTTCAAAGCTCAAGAGAGATAGGTCCGCTCAGAGAACAGACTATAGGCAGTTCTCTGGACGGACCTATCTCAAATATAATTCTGCTTCTATTTTTCAGCCGGACGAACCATAGTATAACTAATAACCAATGCTACAATATAAAATACCAGAATAACATACAACACATTTGTATAAGAGCCTGTCTTTGATACAATCAGATTGCTCACCTGATTGCCTGTCAGCCCTGCCATCGCCCAAGCAGACAGTCCTAAACCATGTATCTTGCTGATATTCTTCATGCCAAAATGCTCCGAGAGCACTGTGGGCAGATTGCTAAATCCTCCACCATAGGTAGAATTGATCACACAGAGCAATATAATGATAATAGGCACAAGCTTATTGTCAATCGCCTGTGTCAAAACAGCTATCCCTGTCGCCACTATGGACAAAAGAAACAGAATCTTATAGATCATATCTCTGTTTTTAAATTTATCTGACAGAGCAGAATACCCAAGTCTACCTCCTGCATTGAACACGGCTGTGACAGAGGAGATCACACCTATGGTTGCCACGGAGATGCCCACTGCCTTCATAATATCTTTTTCCTGAGAAATCAGTGCCAGACCACAGCTAATATTGATATATACCATCAGCCAGATGCCAATAAAGGTTATATTCTTAAACATGGCCATTGACTTAAAGTCGGATTTCCCGTGATTCTCTGCCCAGCCTTCCGGCTTTCTCAAAAGAATATGACCACCCATCATCATTATAAAATAAATGGCTGCCAAAATAAAAAACATATTGCTAAGCCCAACAGAGCCCTGAAGCACTGTCATCACTGGACTGGCAATCACCTTGGCGAGACCAAAGCCTGCCACTGCAAGACCTGTCGCAAGACCTTTTTGATCCTCAAACCAGAGCATCAGTGTTTTTACTGGGGAAAGATAGCCAATTCCAAGACCAATTCCCATAATAACACCATAGCCCAGATAGATACCAATCAGTGACTTCATCTTAATAGATATTCCTGTCACCACAAGACCTGCCGCAAAAAAGATCGCTGCGATAAGTGATGATTTCCTAATGTCTCTCTCAACAATGTCACCCGCAAATGCCGCTGACATTCCAAGAAAGAAGATAGCAAGACTAAATGCCCATTCTACCTCTCCATTCGAGCGTCCAATATACGCGGCTATATCCCCCTTGACAAGTGACCAGCAGTATACCGTACCAATACTGCAATGCAGAAGAAGTGCAGGAACTGCTGCACGCATCCACTTGTTGTTTAATCCTTTCATTTTCATAATCCTTTCTTTTGTGGTTTTCTGTATTTTAATTATTTTTTCAAAGCTCTGCTACATGCCACTGCCAGTGCACCGGGGCCAATATGACAGGCAACGCTAAGTGACAGTGGGTCCATATGAATCTTATAACCTGCAAAGGCTTCCTCAAGCTCTGCTTTCCACTGGTTTGCTTCCTCCTCATTCCCTGCATAGGCAGCTTCTAGATGCATCCCCTCTGCCCCCACAGCATCTGCAAACCGAGTTTCCAGATCCCGCTTCATCGCCTCTATCATAATTTTTTTTGCCTGTTTCTTTCCTCTTGCTTTTGCAAAAGCATCCAGTTTTTCTCCTTGAATTTGCAGTACGGGCTTTAGATTTAATAAGGTTCCAAGAGCGGCTGCCGCCGGCGTGATCCTTCCGCCTCTCTTTAAATATTTCAAGGTTTCCAATGTGATATAGATGCTGGATTCCATCTTACATTCTTCTAGTATTTTTTTGATCTCTGCTGCTGTCCTTCCACTATCTGCAAGCTCCTTTGCATCCAGCACCGACTGGCGCTGTGTCACGGAAACCCGCTGATTGTCAACTACATAAACCTTTCCCTCATAGTCCTGCGCCAAGAGCTGTGCTGTCTCACAAGAGCTGCTCAGGCCTCTGGACATTGGAATATGCACAATCTCATCATAATTTTTAAGAATCTTATCCCACAGTGCCATCACATCACCCGGAGATGGCTGGGAAGTGGAGATTGGCACATCCTCCTGAAGTCTTTTATAAAATTCCTCCTGCGTCAGTGTAATTCCCTCATAAAAAAGTTCTTCCTTAATATAAAATGGCATAGGAAGAACTTCTATTCCCATGGCGGCTGCTTGCTCCTGCGTAATTCCGCTGTTACTATCTGTAACGATCGCTGTCCTTTTCATTTTCCTCCTCATTTCCGCGCTGTCTCTCACGCTTCCTTCATTCCAATTATCTCTTCTATCAAATCCCACACTTCTTCTCTGCCCTGTTTTGTCTCGGAGGAATACGGAATAATCACTGTATTCTTATCTGCCCCCAATGTTTGACGAATCAGCTTTCGCTGCTTCTCTACCTGGCTTCGTTTTATCTTGTCAAGTTTTGTCGCTATCAAAATAGGCTGAAATCCGCTGTTTGTAATCCACTCATACATAATTTTATCATTCTCGGATGGCTCATGACGGATGTCAACCAAAAGAAATACGGCTCGAAGCTGTTTTGAAGTATGCAGATAATTTTCTATCATTCTGCCCCATTTTTCCCGCTCCTTCTGTGGTACTTTCGCGTAGCCATAACCGGGCAGATCCACATAGTACAGGCTCTCATTGATATTATAAAAATTAATTGTCTGTGTCTTTCCTGGCTGCGCTGATGTTCTTGCATAGGCTTTTCGGTTTATCAGCACATTGATCAAGGAGGACTTACCTACATTTGACTTGCCAGCAAATGCGATCTCTGGTAATGCTGTCTCTGGCAGCTTACTTGTCACGCCACACACAATCTCCAAATTCACACTTTTAATAACCATGCTCTTCCTACCTTACTTCTTTATCGCACGCTCAATCACCTGTTCCATCGTATCCACATAGACAATATCAATACCGCGCAGTATCTCCTGCGAGATCTCCGCAACATCACGACGGTTTTTCTCCGGCACAAGGACGGTCTTAATATTCGCCTGTTTTGCGGCTAGAATCTTCTCCTTTAGGCCCCCGATTGGCAGCACTCTTCCGCGAAGCGTGATCTCTCCTGTCATCGCCACATCTGCGCGCACTGGCTTTTTGGTGACAGCAGACAACATCGCCGTCGCCATCGTAATGCCGGCTGATGGTCCATCCTTTGGAACAGCGCCTTCTGGGATATGAATATGAATATCATGCTTTTCAAAATAGTCCTTTGACAAGCCATATTTGGACGCCACTGAGCGAATATAGCTAATGCCTGCCTGCGCAGATTCCTTCATCACATCGCCAAGCTTGCCTGTCAGCTTAATATTTCCTTTTCCCGGCATAACATTGACTTCAATCTGGAGAGTATCTCCTCCGACACTCGTCCAAGCAAGCCCTCTCACAATGCCAATTTCATCTGCCTCATTTGCCACATCAAAGACATAGAGCTCTTTTCCAAGATACTTCTTTAAATTTCCCTCTGTAATTCGAATCTTTCCTTCGGTATTTTTCATCAGCTCTCGAACCGCTTTTCTGCAGATCTCACCAATTTTTCTCTCCAAGCTGCGCACGCCCGCTTCTCTTGTATAGCTGTGAATCAGCTTTTCCACCGCTTTATTTGAGAAGCTTAGCTGTTCTGGTGTAAGCCCATGCTTCTTTCTCTGTTTCTCTATTAAATGTTCCTTGGCAATATGTGCTTTTTCATTCTCTGTATAACTGGTTATCTCAATAATCTCCATGCGATCCAGCAAAGGTCTTGGAATATCCTGTATGGAATTAGCCGTTGTGATAAATAACACCTGAGACAGATCCAACGGTATCTCTATATAATGATCACGGAATTTTGAATTTTGTTCGGAATCCAGCACCTCCAGCAATGCCGCTGAGGTATCTCCCTTATAGTCACTGCTGACCTTATCTATCTCATCTAACAGCATTAATGGATTTTTAACCCCTGAATTTTTAAGTCCAGCGGCAATTCTTCCCGGCATTGCACCTACATAAGTTCTTCTGTGCCCTCTGATCTCAGCCTCATCTCTGACACCTCCAAGGCTGATCCGAACATATTCCTTTCCAAGTGCCTTTGCCACTGACTTTGCAATCGAGGTTTTTCCCGTTCCGGGAGGTCCCGCCAGACAGATAATAGGACTGTCTCCTTTTTGATTCCACACACGAACGGCAAGAAACTCAAGGATGCGCTCTTTCACTTTCTCAAGTCCATAATGATCCTTATTGAGAATGCGTTCCGCCTCATCCAAATCCTTCTTATCCTTTGTGACTTTATTCCAAGGCATCTCTAACAATGTCTCTATATACGTGCGCGCCACAGCAGCTTCTGAGTTATTGGGCGCCATATTGCGAAATCTATCAATCTCTTTTTTTATCTTTTCCTTTACTTCTTTATCTGCGCGCAGCTTTGACAGCTCCTCCTGATACCGATCGGCATCTGACAGGGAATCATCCTCCCCCAGCTCTTTTCTTATCAGCTTCATCTGCTCGCGGAGAATATATTCCTTCTGGTTCTGATCAATCCGTTTTCTGACCTCCTCCTGAAACTCTCTTCGGATGCGGAAAACTTCTATCTCATTATTGAGGATAACGGCTATCTCCTCATATCGCTCTGAGAGATCATATGCCTCCAAAAGCCTTTGTTTTTTTTCATAGGAGAGAGGCATATTATTTGCGATCTGATCCAACATATAGCCCAGATCCTGTGTCTCCGCCAACTGCCGTATTGTCTCCTTATTCAGCTTTGTATTGACGCTGCTATAACGCATAAGAAGCTCTCGGATCACGCGCAGCATTGCTTCCTTTACTGTATTCTCCGGCTCCTGCTCCTGCTCTGGAAGGGAAAGCCTGCCCAAGAGATACCCTTCCTCCTGCACAAATGCCTCAAGCTGTGCTCGCTCCTGCCCCTCCACCAACACACGAATCACACGATTCTGCAATTTAATAAGTTGCTTGATCTGCGCGATAACTCCCATGTGATATAAATCATCCAGAGAAGGATCCTCCTCCTCTGGATTTCTCTGAGTAACTAAAAATATCTTCTGGTCCAGCACCATGGCTTGTTCCAGTGCATTGACTGATTTCTCCCGGCTGACGTCAAAATGCACTGCCATACCCGGAAGTATAGCCATGCCTCTCAGCGCAATTACCGGCAAGGTCAGTTGTTCTTCTACCATATACCCGCTCCCGCTATGCAATCTCACCCGCTCCTTTGCCATGGAGCCCATGAGACATCTGCTTTTTGTCGTCCCTGTAAATAATCTTCGGTTTTGCCTTTCCCTCCACCGTCTCTTTTGTAATAATACACCGTCCAATATTATCATCAGAAGGAATCTCAAACATCACATCCATCAGCGCTTTTTCAAGAATGGAGCGAAGCCCTCTTGCGCCCGTCTTTCTCTCAATCGCCTGCTTTGCAATTACCTCCACAGCCTCATCGGTAAATTCAAGCTCCACCTCATCTAGCTCAAACAGCTTTCTGTACTGTTTGATAATCGCATTCTTTGGCTCCTTAAGGATTCTTATCAACGCTTGCTCATCCAACAGATCCAATGTCACCATAACTGGCACACGTCCTACAAACTCTGGAATCAATCCAAACTTTACCAGATCCTGTGGCATTGCCTGATGAAGAAGCTCGTCGATCCTCTTCTCCTTGCGCAGCTCTTTCTCTACATTAAATCCAATGGACTTTTGATCCATTCTCGATTCAATTATTTTCTCCAATCCATCAAATGCACCGCCGCAGATAAATAAAATATTCGTCGTATCTATTGGAATAAGCTCCTGCTGCGGATGTTTTCTTCCCCCCTGTGGCGGAACAGAGGCAAGTGTGCCCTCCAAAATCTTAAGCAATGCCTGCTGTACACCCTCGCCAGACACATCACGTGTAATGGACACATTCTCTGACTTCTTTGTGATCTTGTCAATCTCGTCAATATAGATAATACCATATTCTGCGCGCTCTACATCACCATCTGCCGCCTGAATCACCTTAAGCAGAATATTTTCCACATCTTCACCCACATAGCCTGCTTCCGTTAGCGTAGTGGCATCTGCAATCGCAAATGGCACATTGAGAAGCTTCGCCAATGTCTGTGCCAAAAAGGTCTTGCCAGAACCAGTAGGCCCCACCATCAAAATATTGCTCTTCTGTATCTCAACATCCAGACTCTGTCCAGAAATAATTCTCTTATAATGATTATAGACAGCCACAGATAATACTTTCTTCGCCTCATCCTGTCCAATGACATACTCATCCAAAAAAGCCTTGATCTCTTTTGGCTTGAGCAGATTGATCTCATGGCTCTCCTCAGCCGTCTCTTCCAGCTCATCCCCTATGATCTCTGAACAAATGTCAACACATTCATCACAGATATACGCCCCGTTTGGTCCGGCAATCAGTTTTCTTACCTGATCCTGCGTTTTATTGCAAAAGGAGCAACGAAGCTTTTTGTCGTCCATTCTTCCTGCCATTCCTCTGATTCCTTTCCTAAAATAATAAAATCCATAACGGAGAAAAGCGCCGCCATATGGCAGGCGGCGGCTTTCTCTACATAGCTTACTTGCTTGTAATAATATTATCAATGATGCCGTAGGCTTTTGCCTGCTCTGCATCCATATAATTATCGCGCTCTGTGTCTACCTCCACCGTAGCCAATGGCTGCCCTGTGTTTGCTGCCAGTATCTCATTGAGCTTCTTTCTTGTCTTAATAATGTGATCCGACACAATCTTAATATCTGTCGCCTGTCCCTTTGCTCCGCCAGATGGCTGATGAATCATAATCTCCGCATTGGGAAGAACAAAACGCTTGCCCTTCTTTCCACCTGCCAGAAGGAATGCACCCATGCTTGCGGCCATACCTATACAAGTTGTGGACACATCACACTTTACAAAATTCATGGTATCATAGATCGCCATACCGGCTGTCACAGAACCTCCGGGACTGTTAATATAAAAGTGAATATCCTTTGCTGGGTCCTCTGCCTCCAAAAACAAAAGCTGTGCCACAACCAGACCTGCTGTTGTGTCATTCACTTCCTCTCCCAAAAATATAATGCGATCCTTTAATAATCTTGAAAATATATCATAGGAACGCTCGCCCCTGCTTGTCTGTTCAATAACATAAGGTATTAAACTCATTCCTGCTCCTAACTGTCCGCTTCCTCGGACACTGCATCTACCTCAACTGCCTCTGCTACTACAAAGTCAACTGCCTTCTGTACTCGGATGTCCTTCTTCATATCCTCAGCACCCTTCTCACCGACAAATTCCTTCGCTTTCTCAACCTCCATCTTATATGCAGAAGCTACCTTCTCATACTCCTTGTCCAAATCCTCCTGTGTCGCCTCGATCGCCTCAGCATCCGCGATTGCCTCCAACACCAATCTGCTCTGAATCCTCTTGAGCGCATTTGGCCTAAACTGCTCAAACAGCTTATCTGCACTTAAGCCTGTAAACTGGAAGTATTGCTCCACAGTAAGTCCCTGCTGCTGAATCCTTCTTGCAAAATCATCCGCCATATGCATAACCTGATATTCAATCATTGGATCAGGAATATCCATCTGCGCATTTTCAATAATCTTATCGATCACTGCCGACTCCTTCTCAGAAGCAGCTTCCTTCTCCTTCTTCTCCGTCAGCTTAACCTTCACATCTGCCCGGTATTCTTCCAGAGTATCGAAATCGGATACATCCTGAGCAAACTCATCATCCAGCTCTGGAAGCTCCTTCATTCTAGCTGATTTCACTGTCACCTTAAATACTGCTGGCTTGCCCTTCAGCTCCTCTGCGTGATAATCCTCTGGGAATGTGACAGAAATCTCAATTTCCTTGCCAATCTCTGCGCCGATCAGCTGATCCTCAAAGCCCGGTATAAATGCGCCTGAACCGATGGTCAGATCATAATTCTCTCCCTTGCCACCAGCAAATGCCTCACCGTCCACAAAGCCCTCAAAATCAATAACCGTCATATCTCCGCTCTGAATTGCCCTGTTCTCTACGGCCAGTGTCCTTGCGTTCTGATTTCTCACCCTATCTATTTCCTGAGCTACTTCATCCTCCGTAGCCTGTGTATCCTTTTTCTCTACCTCAATTCCCTTGTACTGTCCAAGAGTAACCTCCGGTCTCACTGCCACTTCCGCTGTAAAAATAAATGGCTGTCCCTTCTCTATCTGTACCACATCAATCTTAGGCTGGGACACAATCTCTAATCCACTCTCCTCCACTGCATTCGCATATGCATTGGGAATCATGGCATTGGCTGCATCCTCATAAAAAATGCTCGCTCCGTACATCTTCTCTATCATAGCGCGCGGAACCTTGCCTTTTCTAAATCCCGGAACGTTGATTTTGCTTTTATTTTTCAAGTATGCTTCTTGAATCGCTTTCTCAAGTTCTTCTGGAGAAGCTTCAATGGTCAGCTTTGCCATATTCTTCTCTAATTTTTCAACCTGTAAACTCATTTTTCTATTCTTCCTCCTTACTTTTGGCGATTCTAACAGACAATGTTTACACGTACTATGTCCATTTTCACCTTGACATTACACCATTATAACATACCATTATTACAAATACCAGTAAAATTTACACAATTTTATCCAAAAACTCCATCATTCCTTCTCCGCGCCATTCATGTCCGCCATCATGGACGGAGTGATATAGATTTTCCTCCGCCCCATAAAGAGCATACGCTTTTCTTGCTATCTCCATCTGTGGATAAACATTCTTAAGACCTCTTGCTCCTTCCAGATGATCTTTTTCTCCACTCTCCACAAACAAAGGCCTTGGTGCTATCATAGCCCCCATATCTCCCATATCCATGGTCCGCCACATATTAGGGACAAAATTACAAGCACAGTTTCCCGGAAGACTTACCAGTGAGTCCTTAAATCCATAAAAATAACCACTCGTAATGGCTGCCTTTATTCTGTCGTCCATCGCAGCCAGCCACACGGTCTGCTGCCCGCCCCCACTCATGCCGGCACAGGCAATGCGATCCTTATCCACACAATCCCATCCCGTAATTTCATCCAAGAGACGCATCATATCCCAGACAGCAAGCCCAATCATGCACTGCCCAAAGCCAAGTATCATCTGTTGAATCTCACGATGTGAATTCATGCGGCGCTTCTCTTCTTCATCCCCTTGCTGCCACTGCTCTCGCCTCTCTCCGCTACCTCTCTCGTCCGGGCACACCACACAATATCCCTTTCTGGCAAGCTCCACGGCAAACCATTCTCTATATACCCTCTCCTTGCCACCTCCGTGCCCATGTGGATTCAGGACAACTGGACATCTTTGTTGATCTCCTTTGTCTGGCTTTAAAAAATAAAATGGCAGCACTACGCCCGGCTCCGTCTGCATCAGCCAGTATTCTTCTACATAGCCCTCCATCTGCGTGCGCTGCTTACATTCTGCCTGCGCTTCCACTCTCACACACTGATCCATGCCCGTCAAAACTACCAGTCGCTTTCTTGCCTCCTCACGCCATAGCTGATGCTCTTTTTGTGTTTCTGCCAAAAAAGCATATTCACGTTTTACTGAATCAAATTTTCTCTCATAATATTTTTTACAGGTATAATACATATTTATTCTCCTTTCTATAATCCTCCGTCATTCCACTCCCGCTTATCTTGACTGGTCCAAGCAATCCGCTTGCTTCTATGGGCATTGTCATCGAAAGTTTGTCCCTCAGCTTATGTACCAATGTGTTTGTAACATAGATGACTAGATGATTTTTGCCATCTACAAGCCCATGTAGCAAAATACAATATGGTGGAGCAATTCTAACTGCTTGTTTTTCGTTATTGAGCCATACCTCTAATGTCTCAAATACTGCACCACAGTCAAGCCATGCCCTATCACCCTCTATTTTTGTATCCCACATAAATTCCATCTCATAGCGCATCGTACCAGAAAAATCATCCCATTTATCTGATGCTGTTATACTTTCTAATCTCTCTTGTACCCATGAGCGGCCAAAGGTATCTTCCTCATAGCTTCGCAGTGCTATCCTCCAATCCCCCTTTAATTCTCTCCAATGGTAATTTTCAAAAGCTTGCTCTTTTGTGATTATCACTGGCACATCCATCCCTGCCTGTTTCTCCATTTGCTTTTTTTCTCTCTCGACACAAAGCATCTGTGTCTCATAAGGAGAAAGAGATAAAAATATTCTGCCCTCTTTATCTTTTATTGCAGGCTTAAGGCAGTTCTCCCAGCCATCATACCAATATATTACAGAATTTTCTGCTCCTTCCACTGTGATCCATTCCTCTAATTTCTGGTAAGGTGCCTCTTGGAAAAATAGATAAAACTCTTGTCCATTCTCCTTATCTGTATGACAATAGTGATAACAGCGCAGCCACGGCTGAGGACTTTTGCATTGTATCTCTTTCACGCCACTTTCCTCAAGCTTATCTATCAAAAGCCTCCTGTCTCTTTCGCAAAACAAAGGTAAGATCGCGTTCTTCTCTGGTACCTGCTCTTTCCTCTTAGCGGACACCAAATCGCTCCAATATGGAAAATGCCTTGCCTGCTCCCATTCAGACTCTATTATCAAAGGCTCTGCTCCGGCAAATAAAACGGTCAGTCCCTTTTGACAGGCTTCTGTTATCCAATTCATCAATTCTGATGGTATCCTTTCACATTCTGGTACAATCAGCACGGAATATGTGGCATCTCCAATAACAAGCTTTTTGCTGTTCTTTTCCACAATTCCTGTCTCCAAAAGTCCAATCGGTACCACCTCATAATCAATCTGGCTTCGCATTAAGAGCTTTCCTATTTCTTCAAAAGGAGTACATTGTCCCATCCATTGAAGCTCCGCTGTATATAAAACCGCTGTTCTCACCACAGGCTCCCCGCCATTTAACAGATGGCTCATTCTATTGATATACCCCATCAAATCTCCAAACCACGGATATTGCGGATTCTTTCCCTGCGCATAAAAATGTGGTGGACAGTCTGGATCCGGAAATTCTGCCGGCGTGAACGCATGTGGAACAAACCAGTTGACCCCGCGGACCAACATATGATCTGCCAGCCATTTCATCAATTTCAGTCCTTCACCCCAGCCATAGGCGCCATAAACCTCACACATAGTCCTGCCTTTTTTCTTCCGATCCAAATGTGCTAATGAGCTTCCCATCTTAGCTAACCCATAGTGAAAAAATGTGCCATTGTATGTATTTTTGCCGCCAATATGATAAAAATCTCTATCATCATAACCGGGACGGATCTGCTGCAGCACCACATCAATTCCTGCCATTTGCTGTCCCCAAAGAGCTTTAAAAAAATGGCCTGCTCCATAGCCCGTTCTTGCATGATTCCCGTTATCCTCAATTACATGCCCAATATACTCTATGCCATGACTGTCACACCATTCGCCCACCTGACCGCAGAAATTCTTTCCATATAAATCCGTTATCATATTCATATATTCATAGCGAGCTCTGCTGCTTGCACAGACCTTCTGTCCGCTCTCTTCCATATTTACATGGTACCAAAGTGATGACAGATATATATTTCTTCTGTTCCCCCATATATTCTCTGTCAATTTTAAAAGCTCCTCACACCATGGCAGCGTCATGGTAGGCTGACCGATCCCGGAATCTGGATATTCTCCTAAGGTATTGCCAAGCTCTGGCTCATCTGAAAAAAATCCAGCAAACACCGTTCCAAACAGTTCCTTATAATGCTCCCAGTGAGGCTTGTAGACTGTATTAAGAAAAAACTGCACTGCTTTTTTATCAATAAGGTTACAATAGTTCTTCCTGCCATTGCTCTTCTTTGTTGTTTTAATAACAACAATATTCCAATAGCCTTCTGGGACTGCCCATGATACCAATTCTCCTCTTTTCCGCCCCGTAATATCAACGGCTTCCTCAAATATTCCCGCACAAGCACCCTCTGTGCGCCGCAGTGCAACCACTCCAAGACATTGTTCTTCCTCTTCTAATTTTATTAAAAAAGAGGCATAAGGGTCCGGTCCGCAGGCATCTATGGTATAATGATCCAGAAACACCTTGCCATACTCAGGATAATCTACAATTTTTCCATTGCAGTAGCCCGTGGGAAAATGTGCATCATCCAAAACCCAGACTTTCATATGAAGGCGCTTTGCCTCTTCTATAATAATATCCATATCCTCCCACCATTTCTCTCCAAGGAAATCTGGATGAGGTCTTGATTCCACACAGACGGCACGGATATTACTGTCATATATTTTCTGCATATAATGCCTTAGCGTATCCCTATCCTCCCCGTGCTGCCAGAAAAAAGGCAGGATATAATTCTGCTCCTTCTTACAAAGAACTTCTTGTAGACGTTGATGCATAGCTGTGCTTCCTTTCTTATTAATAAAATTTTGTAATATTAGATTTCTATATATTTATACTTTATACAAAATATAGACTTATAATATTATTTCCGAAAGAGGTCCGCAGA
>CAMUFS010000011.1 GCA_947088195.1 uncultured Clostridia bacterium | reverse complement strand
GAAAGTAGCCCAGAGAATTGGCTATGGTCCTATGGAACCTATTGAAAAACGTCGGTGCTTAACGAGGTTTCTCACGAGTTTAGCATCCGCTACGTTTTGAACTAAGCGGGAGCGGGGTGACAGAGGACCATAGCCAATTCTCTGGGCGGACCCCTCTCAACCATGATTCAACGCTTCTCCTCAAATCTTTTCTCACTTTATACTTGCAAGATATGGAATATATTGCTATAGTGTATTTGACAGAGCACTTTTATTACCAATTAGTCATTATTTTTATCAAAAAAAGGAGGGTTCCCATGAGTAAAGTATATACATTTTTAGCAAATGGCTTTGAGGAGGTTGAATGTCTAGCCGTCGTTGATATTCTGCGAAGGGCAAATATTGACGTGACTATGGTCTCCATCACAAATAATAAATATGTTACAGGCTCCCACAGCATTACTGTACAAGCTGACGCCCTATTCCCTGATATGGATTTTTCCGATGCAGATCTTCTGTTCCTGCCGGGCGGTATGCCGGGGACTAAATACCTCGCTGCGCATGAGGGCCTTAATTCCCTAATCCGCACACTCCATAAAAATGGCAAATATTTGGCTGCCATATGTGCAGCACCTATTGTATATGGAGAGCTGCATCTTCTCAACGGAGTACATGCAACCTGCTATCCCGGATTTGAAGAAAAATGCATGGGTGCTATAATGGAAAAATCTGGCGTGGTGACAGATGGACAATTTATCACAGCGCGCGGTCTTGGTTTTGCGATTGATCTTGGGTTGGAATTGGTGCGAATCCTTGAAAATGTTGCCATTTCTGATCAAATTAAAGAATCCATCCAACATCCATAAAACAAACATTATATTTTATATGGATAATTCCTCTATTTTGTGGTAAAGTAGCTACATCATGTTAAAAAGCAAAGAACATTTTCCAAAAATTATTAAAATGCTTTTGAAAATACATGAGATGGACATAATAAGAGTAATTATCCCCGAAAAGAGAACAAGACATGAAAAAGAATCTGCGTTTTCTGTCTGCGCTGTTTATCAGCAAGGCAGCGATGCTTACACAAAAATTATTTGGAATGAACGCCAGCTACTTTCCCGGTAAGCTGGCGATAAAACTGTGCCCGGATTTTCTAGGGCAGATCGACAAACCGAAAACGATTATCAGTGTGACTGGGACAAATGGCAAAACCACTGTATGTAACATGATTATAGATGCATTGACAGCCAATGGTTATGATGTCCTTAATAACCGCGCTGGCTCCAATATCAATGCTGGAATCGCCAGTGCATTGATAGGGGGCAGCACCCTTATGGGCAGAGCAAAAAAACAGATTGCTGTATTTGAGATTGATGAGCGCAGCTCAAAGCTTATCTATCCTTATGTCAAACCAACCTATGCGGTCTGCACGAATCTCTTTCGGGATTCCATTCACCGCAATGCCCATGCGGAATTTATCTTTCATATTATCTCGGATAGTCTGCCTGCCAAATCCCATCTTATTCTTAATGCAGATGATCTGATCAGTGCAGGCCTGGCACCAAAAAATAAGCGCACTTATTTTTCGATTGCGCCCATGAATACCGATTTGCCAGAGAGCATAAATATCATTAATGATATGCGCATCTGTCCTAAATGCCATCACACTCTTACGTACCGCTATGTGCGCTATCATCATATTGGAAATGCTTCGTGTCCTTCGTGCGGCTTTTCTTCCCCTGAGAGCGATTATATCGCCACGCCGGATTTTGAGAAACGTAAGCTGTACATTTGCCATAATGCAGAGGAGGAGTGCTATCCTCTTGTCACAAACAGCATTTTCAATCTTTACAACCAGCTCACCGCCATTGCACTGTTGCGGGAGCTTGGCCTGTCCATCCATCAGGTACAGGCTGCTTTCTCAAAGCTCTCTATCGTGGAATCTCGCTATTCCTGTGAGACCGTCGGCAGCACACAGGTGATCACTCACATGGCAAAGGGACAGAATCCCATTGCCTGCTCTTGCGTATTTGATTATGTAAGAAAAGAAAAGGGACAGAAAGAAATTATTTTAATGTTAGATGATGTGTTTGACCGCGTAAATTCTTCTGAGATTATGACATGGATCTATGATACTGATTTTGAATTTTTAAATGAGGAAACCATTCGCCGGATTATTATCAGTGGTGTGCGCTGTGAAGATTACAAGCTGCGCTTGCTTATGACAGGCATCTCAGAAGAAAAGCTAATCTGTGTTCCAAAAGAGATGGACGCACCAGATTATCTATCCCTTTTTGGCACAGACAAGATATTTATTTTACATGAGCTGTACGCTGCCAAAGAGGCTATGAGTGTACGTGATAAAACGGTCAATCTTCTTAAAAATAAGGCTGAGAGGAGGGAACATTTATGAAAGCTTCCCCAAAAACGATTGTGATAGAATCCTTGTTCCCTGAGATTGCCAATCTTTTTGGTGATAGAATGAATATACGCTATCTAAAGGAATGTGCACCTGAGGCAGAATTTATCGACACCAGCCTTACCGCTCAGCCAGCCTTTCTCTCAAGAGAAGTCTCCATGATCTATATGGGTCCCATGACAGAAAGCCAGCAATCTCTCGCTGTCCACGCGCTTAAGCCACATAAGGAAAAGCTCGTGGAATTAATTGGGAAAGGCTGTGTTTTTTTGCTTACTGGAAATGCGATGGAGGTTTTTGAAGCCTACATTGAAAATGAAGATGGAAGCCGTGTGGAGGGACTTGGCATATTTCCTCAGCACGCCAAACGGGATATGTTTCATCGCTATAATTCTCTTATTCTTGGTGAGTATGAAGGAATCCGATTGGTAGGCTTTAAAGCGCAGTTCTCCCACACCTATGGAGACAATTCTAAGCAGTATTTTTACAAAGTAATTCGAGGCTGCGGCATTAACCCCTCCACTATGCTAGAGGGGTTAAAGGAAAATCATTTTTTTGGAACCTACACGGTAGGTCCATTTTTGCTGTTAAATCCCCTATTTGTAAAATATCTGCTCTCTTTGCTTGGCATGGAAAACCCCACGCTCGCTCATGAGGAGACAATTATGGCGGCCTACCAAAAGCGCCTCGCAGAATTTGAAAATGAAAAGTTAAAATACTAATATTGTGTGATTAGAATATAGAAAAGAGGATAATTATTATGGATCAGAAAGAAATTTTTCAGACCTATGAGTCCGAGGTACGTTCCTATTGCCGAAGCTTTCCCGCTGTGTTTACGCGCGCCAAAGGCTCTATTATCACGGATACGGACGGAAAAGAATACATTGATTTCTTCTGTGGTGCAGGTGCCGTCAATTATGGGCACAACAACGATTATATTAAAGAAAAACTAATTGATTACCTTCAAAATGATGGTATCTTACATGCCCTGGATATGATGACAGACGCTAAGGCCGATTTTATTGAATATTTTGAAGATGCTATACTAAAACCACGCGGCTTGGATTATAAAATTATGTTTACCGGACCCACCGGCACCAATGGTGTGGAGGCTGCACTCAAGCTCGCGCGCAAGGTTAAGAAAAGAGAAAATATCTGGTGTCTGATGGGATGCTTTCATGGCATGACTCTCGCCTCTCTCGCGCTGACCAGCGACAGAGACAGCCGCAATGGTGCAGGCGTTCCATTGACAAATGTGACGCATATACCAGCTCCCTATATGTTTGGTGATCTGGATACCATTCAATATATGGAAACTTTAATTACGGACGATCATTCTGGTATTGAAAAACCCGCTGCACTTATTATTGAGACGGTTCAGGCAGAAGGGGGCATCTATGTATTTGATAAGGAATGGCTGAAAGCCGTCAGAAATTTCTGTGACACTCATGATATTTTGTTGATTGTCGATGACATTCAGGTGGGTTGTGCACGGACTGGAACATTTTTCTCTTTTGAGCGAGCAGACATTGTACCTGATATTGTAATTATGTCAAAGTCCATCGGTGGTTATGGTCTTCCCTTCTCCCTTACCCTATTTAAACCGGAGCTTGATATTTGGACACCCGGTGAACACAATGGAACCTTCCGCGGTAATCAACTTGCCATCGTTGCTGCAAAAGCAGGACTTACTTATATGTTAGAGCATCAAATTGAAAAAGAGGCTGTGCGCAAGGAAGAGATTATACGCAATTATCTCACCCATAACATCACCGATAACACAGTTGCCGTCCGCGGCATTGGATGCATCTTTGGGATCGATGTGGGCTCTGGTGAGCGCGCGGCAGCCATTACAAAAAAGTGCTTTGAAAATGGTCTTATTATTGAGCGTGCGGGTCGTGGAAATTGTGTTATTAAATTGATGCCCGCGCTGACTATACCAGATGAGCTCTTGATAAAGGGCTTAGATATTATAAAACACTCCATGTGCTAAACACCATTAATTTCCAACATATTGTCCTTGTTTCTGCTCATAATAATATCAAGTCGAAGGAACACAGGCTTCACAAAGCAGGTGCCCATCGACTCTGAATGACAAAAAGGACGGCACCGCTTATGTGATGACCGGACAGTCAATCAGAAATTTATGAAAATATTATGGAGGTGAAACGTTATGGCAAACAATAATACTGGTTCTAACAGAACAGAAGTACCTGAGGCTAGAGAGGCATTGGATCGTTTCAAGATGGAGGTTGCATCTGAGATTGGTGTGCCTTTAAAGCAAGGTTATAATGGAGATTTAACTTCCGCTCAGGCTGGGTCTGTAGGTGGAGAGATGGTTCGCCAGATGATCAAGCGTCAGGAAGAGCAGATGAAGTCCGGCGGTTCTATCTAATAGAATCAAATAAAATAATCAGCAAAAATTATTAACTATTACCCATATATCTGGCTGAATTTCCTTTGGGTAATCGAGCGGGGAAAATTTTTTCCCATGCAAAAAAAGAGTAGGAAAGAAAATTTCTTTTCCTACTCTTTTTTATGCACACAGGCACCTAAAGGAAATATGTCAGCCAAGCTGACAGGTGCCCGGCGCACGAGTAGGCGAGAAAATCATCCCCTACTCGATTTATTATACTGCTTCTTTTTTTAAGCCCTGATGCAAAAGCTCTAACACTCTTTTCAGCTCCTCTGCCTCCATCTGTCCCGGCGCCGATGCCATTCCAGCACTTGCAAAGGTTACAGCACTGCCAAAAATCTCTCCTGCCATGCGGCTAATTCCACCAAGCCCCGCCATAGACATTGTTATCACTGGTCTAGTGGCATAGCTCCTCACCATCTCCTCTGTCGCCTCCATAAGCACCAACACATCCTGCGGTGTGCGTGGCATAACAGCTATCTTTGCAATATCTGCCCCCATCTCCTGCATCTTCATCAGCCTATTTATCATGGTTTCCTTTGATGGTGTTTTCTTAAAATCATGGTTTGACACAATTACACGCACACCTGCCTTCTGCGCCTCACCGATAAGCTCCTCCGAGATCTCACCAAAAGAAAATGCTTCCACATCAATAAAATCCACATATCCGCTCTTTGCCATGGATAAATTAATGCGCGTGTACTCTGGAAAGCTTATTTCTTTATTGCCGCCCTCCTTCTTTGTCCGCAGAGTAGCGATAATTGGCATATCTCCGAGAATCTTCCTCACTGTCTCCATCACAAGACGTCTTGCTGCCTTATCCTGATATTCATCAAACCAATCCACGCGCCATTCTGCCATATCACAAGCCAACGTTTTTATATACTCCGCTTGAGTCATTATCTCTTCCTGTGTTCTGCCCACAATAGGAACACAAATTTTTGGTATACCTCTGCCGATCGTGATACCTCTCACTACTATTTCCTTTACTCTCATGTACGCCCGCCTTTCCTGAATATTTGATCCGTTCCGTATTTTGGTTACTTCTATTATACCATAGATCTTTCGGGGGAACAAGAGTTGGCTAAGAGGACCTAATTATGATATAATATACCTATCTTTTTTCATGAAAGGAAAAACCATGCTCACAATTAACCATGTAACCAAACATTATAAAGGAAGCAACAAAGGCATCTCGGACATTAGCCTTACCATTCAGCCGGGCGATATCTATGCATTTATCGGTCACAATGGCGCTGGTAAGACCACCATGCTAAAATGTGTCGCTGGAATACACAATATGGATATGGGAGAAATTTTAATAGATGGAATCAATATTCAAAAAGATCCTCTTCTATGTAAACAAAAAATTGCCTATATTCCTGATAATCCTGACCTGTACGAATATCTGACAGGAATTCAGTATCTTAGCTTTATCGCTGATATTTTTAAAGTCACTAAATTAGAAAGAGAACAAAGAATCCACAAATACGCTGCTGATTTTGAGATCACCGAATCCCTTGGCGATCTAATATCCACCTATTCCCATGGCATGAAACAAAAATTAGCAATTATCTCCGCATTGATACATCAGCCCAAATTGCTAATATTAGATGAGCCATTTGTTGGACTTGATCCCAAGGCCTCTGTTCTCCTTAAAAATATTATGCACAAGATATGTGATGAAGGTGGCGCTATCTTCTTTTCCACCCACGTCCTCGATGTCGCAGAAAAACTATGCAATAAAGTTGCCATTATAAAAGATGGAATACTGGTCGCTTCTGGCAATATGGAAACAATCGTAAAACCCGGACAATCTCTGGAATCAATATTTATGGAGGTAATCACTGATGACACCACAGACTAGGACCCTTATCTGGCTGGAGCTATGCAATATCTTTGGCCTTAATGTACTCCGCCATTCCAAGACAAAGGCGGACAGGAAAAAATTAGTATTCTTGTTCGTCTCATACAGCATAGTTCTCCTTGTGCTCCTTGGCTATATGATCGGTGTCTCATATACCTTTATCATGTTTGAATTGGCAGATATTATCCCCACCTTCCTAATCTTAATTGCCAGTTTATGCATCTTTTTCTTAGGCACTCTAAAGGCGGGCAGCATCCTATTTCGAAAAGACAGCTATGAAATTCTCTGTTCACTGCCCATAACACAAGCTGCTATTGTTATCAGTCGTCTTCTCCGCATGTATGTAGAAGGCATATGGATCACGCTGGCAGTGCTGCTGCCTGGTTTCGCTGTCTATGCATGGTTTCAACATCCCTCTGCATCCTTTTATCTGCTTGGAATACTTAGCATAATTTTCGTTCCCTGTATTCCAATTATCAGCTCGATCCTTATTGGTACGCTAGTGACAGGCATTGCCTCCAGAATGAAACACAAAAGCCTTGTTTCTGCCCTATTATCCTTGTTGGCTGTCCTCGCCTTGCTGTTTGCCCTTCCACAATTTTCCGCACAATTAGTTTCCATAGATGGAAATATGAATCAAGACGCCTTGAAGGCCCTGGCTTCTTTTGCAGCGGAATGGCTTAAACAAATCTATCCACCTGCCACTTTTATGGGAACTGCTATTATAGAAGGAAACTTTTTATTGTTCCTGATCCTTGCGGGAATTAGCTTGTCTCTTTTTGCCGCTGCCACAGCACTTATCACCACATGCTTTCATTCCATCTGCCAAAAACTACATGGAACACTTGCCAGACATAATTATCACATGGAACAGCTAAAAGAAACCTCTATCCTATCTGCACTATGTAAACGAGAGTTTAAGCGATATTTTTCTTCCAGCATCTATGTGATAAACACAATAATTGGGCCAGTGATGGGGGTTCTGTTTTCTGGTTCCCTTCTTTTTGTTGATACAGAATTAATAGCAACTTTTTTGCCAGCCTCCTCTGACATTAGCGACATAGCTCCATTTCTTCTTGCATCCATTTTCTGTATTATGACAAGCGCCTGTGTATCCATCTCTATGGAAGGAAAAAATTTTTGGATTATAAAAAGCCTTCCGCTAACAACCAAAAATATATTGGACGCAAAGCTCTTAATGAATTTGCTCCTTATACTGCCATTTTATCTTATCACACAAATCCTGCTTACCTTGGCACTAAAGCCGGGACTGCTTTCTCTGTTCTGGCAGCTCATCATACCAATTATTATACTATTGTTCTCCTGTACCTATGGCATTGCCATCAACCTTCATTTTCCTGTGCTTAACTGGGAAAATGAGACAGGCGTAGTAAAACAAAGCACATCTGCCATATTGGGCGGTTTAGGAGCTTTCTTTTTCTCCATACTGTGCACAGCCTGCATTCTTCTTATCCCTGAACCATACACCAATCTGGCAAAGCTTGGGCTCTGTATCCTAATACTAGGAATTACAGCATGGTTATACCAGCACAACAACAAAATCGATCTAAAACAGCTATAGCATCGCCTTTCTTTCAATCGAGTAGGAGATGTTTTTCTCACCTACTCGCGCGCCGGGCACCTGTCAGCTTCGCTGACAACATTTTCTTTGGGTGCCCGTGTGCATAAACACTCGCGTGACAGAGTAAATTCTCCTCCACTCCGCCGCGCAGAACACACTTCCTTATCACCAAATTTCCTTGCACCATCCCGCCAAAAATCTCCATAAATACCTGTCTTATTCTATATCGCTTTGTGGTCTTAACAGCTCTGCACATTCCTTATAATATTCCTCAAATACGCTCCCCTTCATCCAGACAAATGCCATATCATGAAGGATCTGAAAATCCGACAGCACAATCTGCTTTAGGCTTCCTTCCAAAAGCTCCTGCGCCACCGCTGCCCGATACAAAAAACCAATTCCCACATCCCGCTTAATCAACTCCTTGATCGCTTGTATATCATTGATCTCAATACAATTTGCAAAATCTGCAAGGCTAAGATTCTTGCCCTGAAGAGTCCTCTCCAAAATCTCACGATTCCCTGCCCCCTCTTCACGCACAATCAAAGTCTCCGACAAAAGCTGTTCCAGAGAATCCGGCTTATTTACAAACCTATGACATGGCGCACAGACTGCAAGAAAAGGTTCCTTTTTATATAACATATATGCATATTCCTGCTTTGCAAAATTTCCCTCCACAATAACAAATTCCAGTTCTCCTCTGTTCAATCCCTCCAAAAGCTCCACTGTATTACCAAGGCGAATTTCCACAGAAAGTCCCGGATAACCTGCAAGCAGCCAAGGCAGGCGCGCCGGCACCATATGCTCTCCTATTGTAAAGGTTGCACCAAAGCATAGCTTTCTCTTTCTTCCCTCCTGCTTTCCAATTTCTTTTTTTAGATGTAGAACATCATGCTGCATACGCAGAACGGTTTGTTTTAAAAGTTCACCACTCTCTGTCAGCTCAATGCGTTTTCCCTTCTGCACAAATAGCTTTGTCTGATACTCCCCCTCCAGATAACGAATATGCTGAGAAACTGCCGGCTGTGTAATATTTAACAGCTCTGCCGCCCGCGTATAATTCATACACCGGCACACAGCCAGAAATGTATCCATGCGAAAATCAAGCATCTTACTCCTCCTGTTTTACTTTATACTATAATATATTTTTATATAATAATAAATAACTATAATTTCATTTTATTAATAGAATATGCTATGATATGAGAAGTTAAGGATTATACTTATTTGCAGACAGGAGGAGATAATATGAAAACACCTGAAAGGAAAGCCATTATATTATGGAAGCTTTTTAAAGCAACCTTTCTTTTAAGTGCCTTCACCTTTGGAGGCGGTTTTGTTATTGTATCACTATTTAAAAAGAAATTTGTGGAGGAGCTTCAATGGCTGGATGAGGATGAAATGCTTGACATCACCGCCATTGCACAGTCATCACCGGGACCCATTCCCATCAATGCCTCCGTCATTCTGGGCTACCGCATGGCAGGCATTCCCGGTTCCCTGACAGCCATTCTTGGAACCGCTCTACCGCCAATGATTATAATATCTGTGATCTCCCATTTTTATGCGCAATTTCGCAGCAATCGCATAATTGCGATCGCGCTTCAGGTAATGCGCGCTGGTGTTGCTGCCGTAATCTTTGATGTGGTGATCAATCTTGGCAAAAATGTGATAAAAACGCGCCGCATCTTATATATTCTATTAATGATAGGGGCATTTGTGGCTGCGGTTATTTTCGATGCCAGTGCGATGTTAATTATCCTTGGCTGTCTATTTGTCGGAATCGCCGATCTACTTATCACTATGAAAAAAACGAAAAAGGAGGAGCAAGCATAATGCCTTTATTACTCAAATTATTTTTTAGCTTTATTCAGGTAGGTTTATTTAGCGTAGGAGGCGGATATGCTGCCATCCCCCTTATCCAAAATCAAATTGTAAATACACATCATCTTATGACTTTAGAAGAGTTCACCGATCTTATTACCATTGCCGAGATGACGCCGGGACCAATCTCCATTAACTCCGCAACCTTTGTTGGCACCCGCCTTGCGGGTATTCCGGGAGCTGTGCTCTGCACCGTTGGATGTATTCTCCCATCGTTTTGTATCTGTCTTACTCTTGGATATTTTTACTATAAATATCGCACCTTCTCTGGCGTTCAGACAGTTCTATCCGCCTTGCGTCCCGCAGTGGTGGCGCTGATTGCCTCCGCTGGACTCTCGATCCTTCTGCTTGGACTATTTCAGGCAGAAAAAAATGCGATTGTGCTCTCAGACTTTCGCGTTGTAGAGTTTATTTTATTTCTTGGCGCATTATTTATTCTAAGAAAATATAAGGCTAGCGCTATCTCCATTATCTTTGGCACTGGCGTGGTGGGAACCATAATTTATCTTATTATCGGAGCTCCGCTTTAAATTCCTTTTTTAAGATTCCATGTCGGACCATCTCACGATGTTCTGGCTTTACAAAATAATAGATAAAGCTCTCCAACACCTTAAATTTATTAAAAGCCCTTCCATCCAGCTTAAAATTCCGAAACCCGGCTTCCCTATACTTTCCCAGAACTGCTTCTGCTGTGATAAAGGAGCGGTTCTTCATAATCTGGTAAAAATCCCGATTTATATTTTCACACTCTTTAAAATCAGGCTCCGAAAATTCAAGCTGGCTTCGCCCTACACACAGATAATGTTCTTTTCGCCTCGGACAATTATCCATACAATAATGATTGACAATCAGCTCAATCTTCTCCTTATGATCCAGAGAAAATAATTCTTCCGTATTATTCATTGCTGAATCAAGAACCACCAATGCATAATCCTTCTCCAGCTCCTGACGAATCGCCGCAAGATCAGCAATGCACTTTGTTGTGGAAGAAATCACTGGATAATTGGGAAATGCACTTCTAATATACTCCTCCAGCAGAGGAGAATTTACCAAAACCTCATTCCTTCCACCAATGCCAAGCTCCATGCACAAATTACAAAAAGTATCAAGAAGATGATGCTTTTCAATCAAAGGATTTGTAAATGTATAACGGACAGCGATATCCCTCTGGTTTAGCTCAGAAATCACATATTCCATCTCCTGTTTTGTACAGCTTCCTAGCATCACTCTGCCACCATTCCAGATACTTCCCGGAAAACAGCCATATGCGGCACCGATTGTAATATTATCATAAAAATATTCCGGCAATGCCTCCATCAAATCATGAAATACGGTGATCAGCCGAAAATTAGAATAAAAATCTGGCACAAAAAATCTTATCTTCTCCATAATAACCATTCCCCTTTCCTATTATTTGGTATTGAAATATTCTCATATTTAGTATAACATACTTGTCTGTTTTCGACTACATTTATAATGGTATCATAACAAGCATTATTGCAAATAGAAATAATACAAATCTATCTTGAAAATAAGTATATTATCTAGTATTATAAAAATATAGTTTTTGTGAGAGAGGTCCGCAGAGCCAAGCCATATCTATCCTCCGTCACCAGTTCACTGAGCATACCTCCCTCGAACATGATTCTACATTTATTTCAGCAAAAGCTGTAAAGGGGATTAAAATGAGAAGATATAAAATAGCTGCTATATTGATGATCTTTCATGGAGGATTTATGGAGATTGGAGGTTGCTTTGCTTTCATTCCAGTTTTGATTATGGAAACAGACAAATTTGATATAAAGCAATATTTTTCATTTATTGTTCCATATCTACAAGAAAATCTTCATTTAATGATAATTATAGGCGCAATATATGGTGTTGTTAGAATTATTGGAGCCGTTGGATTGTTAAAAAATAGAATGTGGGGATTTGTATTATCCATTATTAATTGTGTTATTACAATGACTTTAATGATATTTATGCTGCCTGCTGGAATTATGGATGGATTACTTGCTTGTACTGCTTTAATACTGATGCTTACACAATATTTCGGGAAAAAAGGAATTTTGTAAATTTATTGTAAATGAGCAGAGTCTTTTGTATAATTAAATAAAAGCAGAAGAAACCTATATTTTATCTTCTGCCCTGTTTCTAAGGAATTGAGGTGATAAGGTGCAGGACGAAGCGACACAAACAACCGTTACACAGGAAGTAAAGGCAAAGCGTACAGTGAAAAACAGTATATTTTTAGACCTTTTCAAAGACAAAAAGTATCTGCTTACACTATATAAAACGTTACACCCAGAAGACACCAAAGCAACGGAAAATTCGCTGACGGATATAACAATAGAAAATGTACTGACTGATAATCTATATAATGACTTGGGATTTATAGCAAATAATAAGCTAATGATACTTATTGAAGCTCAATCAATATAGACTTTGAATATTCTGATTAGAATATTGTTGTATCTTGCGGAGAGTTATCATAAATATTTTGAACAAAATGGACAAAACCTGTATGGGAGCAGGAAAGTTAAAATGCCAAAGCCTGAACTTTATGTAATTTTTACAGGTAATAGGGGCAAAAAATCCGATACCATATCTTTATCCAAAGAATTTTTTAATGGTGCGGATATTGACATTGAGATAAAAGCAAAAGTTATTTATGAAAGTGATACCAAGGACATTATCAACCAATATATTATTTTCTGTAAAGTCCTTGATGAACAGAGAGAAAAGTACGGAATGACGGAGCAGGCTATCAAGGAAACAATCAAAATCTGCAAAGACAGAAATGTGTTAAAAGAATATTTAGAATGCAAGGAAACGGAGGTCGTGACGATTATGATGAGTTTATTTGATGATGAACGGATTATGAAAACTTATGCGAAAGATATTGAAAAGGAAACTGCTAGAAGAAAAGCAAAATTAATGTTGAGTAATGGAAGAATAACGATACAGGAAATGCCCATATTCTTTCCAGAGTTTACAGAGGAAGAAGCGAGGGAAATTGAAGCCGAGGTTGGTATTATGTCAACATAAGATCTACAAAACCTGTATAAGTCCATATGTATATAATATCATAATACCTCACAACATTTGGCTCTTTGGGATCAAACTACTCTCTTAAAATATTTTTTAATTTTTTGCTAAAATTAGGCTGAATCGTTGTTTTAGCATAACGTTTATATAAGATATAATACCGAAGAAAATAACTATATTTAGATTGTTATTTCCTTCGGTATTTACCATTTACTTCGTCAAATTCTTAGATCTTTTTTACCGGAATCCACAGCTCACAAAACAAACCTTTTTCACCATGTTCAAAATATACTTCATAATCTGTATCATCTGTTTGTGTGTAACCTGTCTGTGGGACAAATTCTTTAAAAAATTTGCCCCATGTCTCACCAAGGCAATTTCCATCAGAACCAAAACATTTAAACACTGCATAATCAGTAGGCTCTGTTTTCCAGATAGAATAACCCTTTTCTTTAAATTTCTCTAATTCTGCAAGATTAGTATTTTCATCAATTATAATGCCAATTCCATAGTTAAAATGTGTTTCACTCCCCTTGACAGGTGCACATAAACCATATACATCTCTTTTTCCCTTATCACGAAGTAATTTCATGGGTTCAATAAGGTTTCCTTTGGAACACTCCGTCCAAAAATCAGGAATACTATGATCCTTGTCATCATTACTTATTTCATTTGGAAATGCTTTTACCAGTGCAAGAAACTGCTGAGCCTCTTTGTGCTCAATTCTGTAATCCATAATACTACCACCTTCCAATATAATTTTTATCACAAGTGGATTAAATAAATGAAGCTCTGCGCCTTTTTGCTTTGCTTGTCTTGGCGTTGCATTATGAAATCGTGAGAAAGCCTTCGAAAAACTTTCTGGTGATTCATAACCATACTTATAAGCAACATCAATCACCGAAATATCTGTTGTTTGTAATTCCTGAGCCGCCAGAGTGAGCCGTCGTTTTCGAATGTAATCATTCGCTGTCATTCCTGTAATAAAACTAAACGTCCGATGAAAATTATAACTTGACATATGCACATTTTTTGCCACTTCAGAATAACTAATGTTTTCTAAAATATGCTCTTCCATATAACATATCGCCTGCTGTATAAGTAATATCGACATTATATTTAACCTCCTTGCATATATCCATTATATTTCATTATATTGTAAAAATCCTGTTCCCGTTTGCACCAGTTTGTCTATATTGCTTTTTCAATACAAAGAAGCCGTGCACAGAGGGATCACTATCTTTCTATCGGATTTTCGCAGATCCCAATAAACACTGGTATCCCATCATTTATCTCAATCGCATAGAGAAATGGTCTGTTCAGAATCATATCTGCCCTATCCTGTGGTCTTCCTGCACCTGAGTAATCTATCTGTGTAAAAGCAGCCGCTTCCACTCCTTTTTCATCAATGCTGATATGTGTTTCCTGCCGAATGTCCGATATATACGTAAATTCCTTAGTGATGCGAGAAAAATCTGCCTCTTTCTCATTAAAAGCGGCACTGACTCCCAATGTCTTAAGCATATCCTTCATATCAGCATCCCAGCCAAAATCAAATTTAGGAATCTGCCACACTACCTCTCCATATCCATTTTGTTCTGCCTCAAAGATCTCCTTCAATTTATCCTCCTCAAGCAGCTCATACACAGAAACCCCTTCCTCTGGCAGAATAAATACCATCTCCCCAAAGTACTTCAAGCTTAAACTCGACTTCGTATAATCTGTCCCCTTGTAAAAGCCTGCCGAGCCATATGTCCTGTTCATATAGTCACATTCCACTGTGCCGCCTTCCGAAAGATAAAATGAATCTGCTTTCGTCTTATCTTTGTCAAAACGATCCACCCACTCATTCTTGTAATATATGGTATTGAGAATTGTCATAAGTCTTTCCGTATTTTCCTTTAGCTCTGGCTGTAATACCCCATTTGTGTTGTCCGCAATCCATTTTGCCATGGCTTCTGTCGTTCTTTTGTCAGCAAAATCCACATGATAGGCAGGGGCATAAAATTTTTCAGCGGCATTGTTTATATAGCTTGTCTGAAAAGTAATATCCTTGCTTAACCACAGGGAATTTGCAATTTTGCATTTTGCAATTTTATTGTCCGCATACAAAAGACGATATAGATTGCTACATTGATCTGACAACTGTTCCTGACTGTCCACACCAAGAAGAGAGAGCAATTCTTCTGCTGTCTTTCCCTCCGCGCCAGATGCCGCAAGAGACAGGGCATAATATAAGGATAGCGGCGAATAATTGACATTTTCCTTCTTATTCTCCAAAAATACTGCGGACGTCTGCCATGCAAATCCCTGAACTGCTTTAAGAAAGCTTTCCTCCACTGGATTCTTCTCCCTAATCTCACTCCTTGTATCATAATCGTCATATGCATAAGCCTTTGGAAATGCCACCTCCCTAATTGCTCTCACTCCTGTTCCTATCTTTTGTATTCCAATACTGGCTACTCCTAATGTAAGAACGGCACAGGCTGCCAAAGATGTAAAAAGTACCTTGCGCTTTCTCTTTTTCTGCTTTAAATATTCTTCTGCCTCCATCACCATTGGATCGGGAAGATCCGTAATGGCATCAAATAATTTCTTTTCCTTCATATTATCACACCTTCCTTCTCAAGCTCTTCCTTCAGTTTCTTTCTCATGCGGAACAACCGTCCTGCTAACTTATTTGCTGTGGTCAGATATTCCCTTGCCAACCATTCCAGATTATCGCAATACCAGTATCGCCTCACAAATAATATTCTATCTTCCTTTGGGAGTACCTCCAGCCATCTGCCAATGATCTCTGTCAACATAGAAGCCTCCATTATTTCCTCTGGTGTCTGTCCTGCTGGTATACATTCCGAAAGCTCCGACAACAAAACAGATGCTCCACAGTTCCTCTTTTTTGCATGGCACTGATACCATCGATTAATTGATAAATTCCTTATAATTCTGCCAAGATATGCTGACAGACTGCTTGGTTTCTTAGGAGGCATGGAATCCCACGCTCTTCCATACGTATCATTTACACATTCCTCACTATCCTCATAATTTGAGAGAATATGATAAGAAATATGCAACAAAAGCCTTCCATACTTCTCTGCTGTCCTGCGGACAGCCTCCTCATCTCGATCCCAATATAGCTCTATAATCTGAAAATCCTCCATAACAACCTCCTTTATATCTATCCTTCTTCTTATATAGACAAGAATTGCCTTCCGATATTCGCACAAAAAAGAAGAAATTTCTACCTGTGCGGTTGCTAATCCAACGCCCCGTCTGCATTGCCATAAATGGCATGCAGACAGGTCATTGGATTGCAACCGCACAGGTAGAAAAATTTACTATTTTAAAAAACTGCCGCAGCATCTATTTCCCCATGCCGCAGCAGTTTATCTTACATTTCAAGGATTTCTTATTTTTTATCCTATATCTGGTTTATCCAGCAATGAAATCGTCTTTGTTACTTTTCCCTCTGTCTCAAAGAGAATAATCTCATTCTCTCCCTTTCTGATAAGTGGTCCCGGAATATACAGCCTTTTTTGCGGGCCAATCTCCCAGAAACGTCCCAGATGAAAGCCATTGATAAAGGCACAGCCTTTTCCCCACCCTGCAAAATCGAGGAAGGTATCACAGCTTTCCTCTGCTTGAAAGCGGAAGCGATAAAATGCTGGCAGCCTTTCTCTGTACTCTCCTGAAAAATCTACCTTAGAAATATCATCAAGAGGCAGAGGATATTGTATCCACTGATTATGCATATGTCCATTTAACTGCACACATTGATTAATTCCCTTTCTCTGTCTCTCCATCCTTGGACCAAAGTTCACTCTCCCCATATTTTCTACCAAAATATCAAGAGAGGCTCCCTTCTTATAATCCACCTCAAGCGTATGCTCCACTAAAAGCTCCCTGTCATATAAAGTCAGCACAGGCTTTTCTTCCACAAAAATATTTGCCCTGTCATTTGCCTCCCACAGACGAAGCTTCTCTAACTTCTCCTCGGTCTCCAACGTTGAATGATAGAGAATATATCCATAATTCTGTCCCAGACATTCCATAGACTGCGGAAAAATGCCCGGAATCCCGCTGCTTAAGCTATTTAATGTAGAAAACAAGCTCACCTTATCGTCCACCTCTATGGTTCCATATGCTTTTCTGCGTATAGCAGTGGTGAATACAATATTCTCTTGTACTGGCGCATATTTGCGAATTACTTGCTGATAGCGCTTATATTTCTCTGTCAGACTGCCATCCTCCGCAAGCACCGCATCATAATCATAGGAAGTCACATCTGGCGTCAGCTCCTCATAATAATTGGCACCGTTCATAAATCCAAAGTTTGTTCCTCCCTCAAACATATAGATATTCACATGCCCCATCTCAAGCATTTTGTCCAGATCTCTTACACTCTCCTCCAGATTTCCTGTCTTATGTCCACCGTTGCCCCAGTGATCAAACCAGCCAACCCAAAATTCCGCACACATCAATGGCCCACCATTTGTGTATTCCTTTAATATCTGAAAGCGCTCCTCCGTTCTGGAGCCAAAATTTCCTGTGGGCAGAACATCGGGAAGCGTCCCGCCATTTAAGCTTTCCCTCATCGGTCCATCCGAAGTGATAAATGGCACAGTAATTCCATTTTCCACAAGCATCCGGCGCAGCTCCTCCAGATAACTCTTGTCATTGGCAAAATAACCATATTCATTTTCTATCTGCATTAACAGCACAGGACCACCCTGATCGATCTGAAGTGGCACCAGCATTGGAATCAACACTTTATAATACTCCTCCACCTGTTTTAAAAATGGAGGATAGGAGCAGCGCAGGCGCATCCTCTCCTTTGCGAGCAGCCAAGCCGGAAGCCCTCCAAACTCCCACTCTGCACAGATATACGGCGATGGGCGCAGGATTACATACAGCCCAAGCTCCTGTGCAAGTTTTACAAAGGCAACCACATCCGCCATCCCTGAAAAATGAAAATCTCCTTTCACTGGTTCATGTACATTCCATGGAATATAAGTTTCCACTGTATTACATCCCATCGCTCTCAGTTTTTCCAAACGATCGCGCCAATATTCTGGAACAACGCGAAAATAGTGGATGGAACCGGATATAATCTGAAATGGCTCCCCATCTAAATAAAAAGTATCCTTTATTTCAAAACGCCCCATTCCCTGCCTCCTTATTCTGCTTCTATAAATATAAAGTCTCTAAAATTAAAATTGCTGCCCGGCAGGAAAATAAACGTCACTTCCTGCATCCCTTTTACCAGAGCAAATGAGAAAAGCTGCTCTTGATACTCCTCGCATCGATCAAATTCCACAATTCTTCGGATCTCCTGAACACCATCAAAGAACCGAATATGAATACTGTTCTTTTCCAGCGGCGTACTGCCCACAATGCGTACCGCACAGGCTCCCTTCTCCCCAAAATCCATGTTCTTAAATACCAGAGAGACATTATTCCCTATCTTTGTAACCACATCTGTCTGCCGCTCAAAATTATCTCCATAAATCTCATCGCACTCCGCCGCATAATGTCTTGCAAATGCATTTCCAGACACACAAGCTTCCTCCGTCTCCTTAAGACCTGATGCATAAAGCTCCAACTCCGATATTTGAGAAATCCGCTCTCTGCCATTTCTGCACGCCGCGCGCAGCCTGAATTCACCATTTCCCAAGGCTGTCACCTTCACTCTTCTCATTTCCTTGTCAAGTATTTCCAGCCTTGCCTTTTCTGTCTCTGCACCTGTATTATCAAAAATACGCCATTCCAGATCATGGTAAGTAGCATCCACAGGATACACGGACGCTTCTATCACAAGCTCCTGCCGCTCTTTATCCATCTGCTGCCCTTTAGGCGAGGAAAGCTCTATCTTTCTAATTGGAATCTCTTCCACATAAGTACTCTGGATATTTCTGTCATAGTACACCGGACGCCTTGTCCCTGTCATATCCAAGGTAAGCGATGCCGGAGCAAGCCCCTTTGAAGTGACAGTAACATGAATCTTTCCCGTCTCATCCTCCTGCCCAGAAGGAGAAAAAGGCGCGATAATTGCCAACAGCTTTCCTGAAAATAATCTTCTTGAACTGCCTTTATAGCTGTCATAATCCGTGCTGTCTCCATTGTCAAGACCGACAAGCCTACCGGCCCCTTCCACTGTCACCTGAACACGGTTATTGGCATTCTTAACAAAATAACCATCCTTATCCTTCGCTGAGATCGTGAGGAACGCCAGATCCTTTTCCAAAG
>CAMUFS010000010.1 GCA_947088195.1 uncultured Clostridia bacterium | reverse complement strand
ACGTTTTGAACTAAGCGGGAGCGGGGTGACGGAGGACTATAGCCAATTCTCTGGGTGGACCCTTCTAGAATATGATTCACCACCTCACAATCACAAATAAGCAATAACTATATTTTGTATAAAGTATAAATTATCTAGTATAAATTCAAATAAAAAATAAGTAGTCCAATGCAGGAAAATGTGGTAGAATAGAAAGACGAAGAATAATAGCAATGAAATTCACAAAATATTACAAAAGAAATAGTATGGCATAAAAATGGAGGTTTAAGGCTATGCAGAAAAATATGGAGAATATTTTGATCTCAATTCCATGTTCGGATAATACCGGCAAGCGGAGGGAACCGATCTCTCGTGTGCTTCTTAAGCTTAGCGGTGAGGCGCTGGCAGGAGATCATAAAACAGGCTTTGACGAGATTACCGTGATGGAGGTGGCAAGGCAGGTTAGATGCCTTGTCGATGATGCAATACAGGTCGGCGTGGTGATCGGAGGCGGGAACTTCTGGAGAGGAAGGACCAGTGAGACGATTGACAGAACAAAGGCAGATCAGATTGGTATGCTGGCGACGGTGATGAATTGTATCTATACCTCGGAGATTTTCCGATATGCAGGGATGAAAACAAGGATTATGACGCCGTTTGCTTGTGGCACGTTCACGGATGTATTTTCCAAGGATGCAGCCAATGAGGCATTTGACAGGAAAGAGGTTGTCTTTTTTGCAGGTGGTACTGGGCATCCTTATTTTTCTACAGATATGGGTGCGGCGCTTCGTGCCATTGAGATAGAGGCAGATTTGATTCTTGCTGCAAGGGCGGTTGATGGTGTTTATGATTCCGACCCAAAGGTGAATCCTGAGGCAAAGAAGTATGATACCATATCGATGAAAGAGGTTGTGGAGAAGCAGCTTGGTGTGATGGATCTGGCAGCGGCGGTGCTCTGTATGGAGAATAAGATGCCAATGAAGGTATTTGGACTTCAGGAGAAGGAAAGTATTATTCGTGCTGTGAAGGGAAGCTCAGATGGCACAACAATTACGGTATAAGGTGTTGTGACAAAGGAATCGTTAGGAGGAAATGAAAGATGGAAATCAAACAATTTGAGGAAAAGATGGGAAAATCACTGGAGAATCTTAAGGCAGAGTATATGACAATCCGCGCAGGCAGAGCAAATCCGCATCTGCTTGATAAAATTAAGATAGATTACTACGGCACACCGTCTTCTTTGCAGCAGGTGGCCAATGTATCTGTTCCAGAGGCGAGAATCATTCAGATTCAGCCATGGGAGAGCAAGCTTATCAAGGAGATTGAGAAGGCGATTATGGCTTCTGATATTGGGATTACACCCAGCAATGATGGAAGGATTATTCGTTTGGTGTTCCCAGAGCTTACGGAGGATAGAAGAAAAGAGCTTGTCAAGGATGTGAAGAAAAAGGGGGAGGGCACAAAGGTAGCGATCCGCAATATTAGGCGGGATGCCAATGATGCTATCAAGAAGGCGCTCAAGGCGACAGAGATCTCTGAGGATGAGCAAAAGCAGTTAGAGGAAAAGGTGCAAAAGGCGACAGATAAGTATATTGCAGAGGTTGACAAGATGGTTGAGGAAAAGTCAAAGGAGATACTTACTGTATAACAATTAGAAAAATAAGGGCGGTTCGTGCAGGCGGCCGTCCCTTTGTAGTGCACCCAAGGAAGGGATAAGTGGATGGGAGCATGGTCATACAGGAAAGGGCAAGAATATGGTACAGGAGAAGCAGCTTAAGGTGCCACAGCATGTGGCTATTATTATGGATGGAAATGGAAGATGGGCGAAAAAGCGCTTTCTTCCGCGCAATGCAGGACATACGCAGGGCAGCAGACGGGTGGAGGAGATCTGCCGGGAAGCGTGGCAGCTTGGCATTAAGTATTTGACGCTCTATGCTTTTTCTACCGAGAACTGGTCAAGACCAGAGGATGAGGTCCGTGCACTGCTCAAGATTCTGAGAAATTATTTGAAGGAGAGCATTAAAAAAGCGACGGAGAATAATATGAGAGTGCGCGTGATTGGAGATAGAAGCCGGCTGGATGATGATATTAGGGAGAGCATTGAGCACCTTGAGAAAGTCTCAGCAGGCAATACGGGTCTTAATTTTCAGATAGCATTAAATTATGGCTCCCGTGATGAGATGATGCGCGCAGTAAGGCGGCTGGTATCAGATTTTGACAAAGGGCTATTTACACAGGCTCAGCTTACGGAGGAATTTTTTTCTGGTTATCTGGATACCTGTGATATACCAGATCCTGATCTGCTTATCCGCACAAGCGGGGAGGAGAGGCTCTCAAATTTTCTGCTGTGGCAGTGTGCCTACACAGAGTTTTATTTTCCAGAGGTTTTGTGGCCGGATTTTGATAAAAATGAGCTAAAAAAAGCAGTAGAGGAATATACAAGAAGAGATAGGCGTTATGGCGGCATAAAGGGGGAATAATCCATGCTAAAGAAGCTTTTTACCAGAGCGACGCTCATTCGCACGCTGAGCTCGATCATGTTGGTTATCGTGGCGCTTGTCACGCTGATTGTGGGGGGAAATCTTTTGTTTGCGACAATGCTTGTGGTCTCCCTAATTGGGCAGCTTGAGTTATACCGAGTGATCTCCATACAGAAGAGTCTTCTGGGAGCTGTGGGGTATGTGGCGACAGTGGGTTATTATTTACTTTTATTTTTTAATTGGCGGGAGTACAGTATGCCGCTTCTTCTTGCTTTTCTGGTTGTGCTGATGGCTGTGTATGTGTTTTCCTTTCCTAAGTTTAAGGCGGGAGAGGTCTGTCATGTTTATTTTGGATTTTTTTATGTATCCGTGATGATCTCTTTTGTATATCAGATACGAGAGCTGACAAATGGAGCTTTTTTGGTATTTCTGGTATTTTTAAGCTCGTGGATCTGTGATACCTGTGCATATTTAGTGGGTGTGATGGTAGGGAAGCATAAGCTTGCGCCAAAGCTTAGTCCCAATAAATCCATTGAAGGAAGTGTTGGGGGAATTGTGGGAGCGGTGCTTTTAGGTGCGCTTTATGGCAGCGTGTTTGGCGAAAATTTGTCCGCTGCATTTTTAAATCCTTCTGTGGGATGTGCGATTGTCTGTGGGCTGGGAGCAGTGATCTCCCAGATTGGAGATCTGGCAGCATCCGGGATTAAGCGCAATTATGAGAAAAAAGATTATGGGCATTTGATACCGGGACACGGGGGAATTATGGATCGGTTTGATTCTGTGATTTTCGTGGCGCCGGCTATTTATTTTCTAATACAATATATTAAATAAGCTGATATGGGAAAGGTATGGAGATAGAATGAGGAAAATTGCAATTCTTGGTTCCACTGGTTCCATCGGAACGCAGACGCTTGAGGTGGTGAGGGCGAACGGCGATATAGAGGTGACTGCACTTGCAGCGGGGACGAATATTGCGCTGTTGGAGCAGCAGATAAGAGAATTTAATCCAAAGCTTGTTTGTGTGTGGGATGAGAATAAGGCGAGAGAGCTAAAGACTTGCACGGCAGATCTCTCCGTGGAAATCTGCTCTGGCATGGATGGCCTTCTAAGAGTGGCTGTAGAGCCGGAGAGTGAGCTTTTGGTGACGGCGATTGTAGGCATGATTGGGCTTCGTCCCACCATTGCGGCGATAGAGGCAGGAAAAGATATTGCTCTTGCCAATAAAGAGACCTTGGTGACAGCAGGACATCTGATTATGCCATTGGCGAGAGAAAAAGGAATAAAGATCCTTCCCGTGGACAGTGAGCACAGTGCGATATTTCAATGTCTGCAGGGAAGAGGTTGTTCTGATGTCTGTGTTCCCTGTAATGGGAATGTGGAGATAGAGAAGATTCTGCTGACGGCGTCGGGAGGACCCTTTCGTGGTTTTACAAAGGCTCAGATGAAGGATATTAAGCCAGAGGATGCTCTAAAGCATCCAAGCTGGTCTATGGGACGAAAGATTACCATAGATTCTGCTACTATGGTAAACAAGGGTCTGGAGGTTATGGAGGCAAAGTGGCTGTTTGGTGTAGAGCCATGGAATATCACAGTGGTGGTTCAACCAAAGAGTATCATTCATTCTATGGTGCAATTTCGAGATGGCGCTGTTATGGCACAGCTAGGAACCCCAGATATGAAACTGCCAATTCAGTATGCGCTGTATTATCCAGAAAGGCGTTTTTTAGAGGGGGAAAGGCTGGATTTCTGGGAGCTTGGCGAGCTTACCTTTGAGAAGCCAGATATGGAGAATTTTGATGGGCTTAGATTGGCATATCAGGCCATTCGTCAGGGAGGCTCTATGCCAACGGTGTACAATGCGGCAAATGAGTTGGCTGTTCACGATTTTTTGGAGGGACGTTTGTCTTTCTTGGGAATAACAGAGCGGATTGAGGAAGCTATGCAGGCCCATCATGTAATAGAAAATCCAAGCGTGGAGGAGATTCTTGAGACAGAGCAGTGGGCTATTCATAGAACATATGGGAAAAAATAGGATAGAATACAGAGAAATGGTATAAAATAAAAAGATGGTGAATAGTTACTAACAGGTAATGTAGAACATCATAAACGAGGAGTAGGTATGGGAATTGTAATAGCATTGATTGTGTTCGGCTTTCTGGTATTTTTCCATGAGCTTGGACATTTTTTACTGGCAAAGAAAAATGGGATAGCGGTGACAGAGTTTTCTATTGGAATGGGTCCTAGACTATTTTCTTTTATAAAAGGAGAGACGAGGTATTCATTAAAAGCATTTCCCTTTGGTGGTTCCTGTCAGATGTTAGGGGAGGATGGTGAGAGCACAGATGAGCGTGCCTTTCACAACCGTTCTGTGTGGGCAAGGATCTCCGTGGTGGTGGCAGGTCCCATGTTTAATTTTATTCTTGCCTTTTTGCTTGCACTTATCGTGATTGGTTATGTGGGTTATGATAAACCTGTGGTGATTGGAGTGATGGAGGGTTTTCCCGCTGAGGAGGCAGGGCTTAGAGAAGGCGATGTCATCACAAGGATCAATAATCAGAAAGTGACAATTTACCGAGATGTACAGTTTTATATGGCGGTAAATTCTGGAAAGACAGTGACCATCTCTGTAAATCGTGCCGGTGAGGAGCTGCACTTTACGATCGCGCCAAAGCAAGATGAAACTGGCGCATATTATATGGGAATTTACAGCTCTGCCATCCGCACAAAGGCGAAGGGACTGGAAGTGCTCAAATACAGCCTATATGAAGTGAAATACCAGATGGGTGTGGTGATAAAGAGCATTGGTATGCTGTTTAATGGCAGTGTGTCAGTAAATGATCTGAGTGGGCCAGTCGGCATTGTGGATATGGTTGATGAGGTGGTGGAGGAGAGCACCAGCGAGGAAGTTGACACAAAAACAAATGTGTTGAGCGTATTGTTAAATATTATTAATTTTTCTATTATGCTAAGTGCCAATCTGGGCGTGATGAATTTGCTTCCAATCCCGGCATTGGACGGCGGGCGGTTGGTATTCTTGATTGTGGAGGCAGTGAGAGGAAAGCCAGTTGACAGAGAGAAGGAGGGCATGGTTCATTTTGTTGGACTGGTGCTTTTGATGGTTCTTATGGTGTATGTAATGTTTAATGATTTTAGGAGAATATTCTAGTGCGTGAAAATACAAGGATAATTAGGATAGGAGATAAAGTGATTGGCGGCGGTAATCCAGTGCTGATCCAATCTATGACAAATACAAGTACGGAGGATGTGAAGGCGACAGTGGATCAGATTAAGCGCCTTCAGTCCGCGGGCTGCGAGATTGTCCGCGTCACTGTGCCCACGGAAGAAGCGGCAGCAGCGCTGAGAGAGATTAAGAAACAGATACAGATTCCACTGGTGGCGGACATTCATTTTGATTATCGGATGGCGATTCTAGCCATTGAGAACGGCGCGGATAAGATTCGAATCAATCCGGGAAATATAGGAGGAACAGAGAAGCTGCGCGCGGTGGTAAGTGCGGCAAAGGAGAGAAATATACCAATTCGTGTGGGAGTCAACAGTGGTTCTCTGGAAAAATCTATTATAGAAAAGTATGGAGGCGTGACAGCGGAGGGACTGGTGGAGAGTGCTCTGGATAAGGTACATCAAATTGAAGAATGTCAGTATTCTAATCTAGTGATCAGCATCAAATCTTCGAATGTACTTATGTGTGTAAAAGCACATGAGTTGATAGACAAAGAAACCACGTACCCTTTGCATGTAGGGATCACGGAAGCGGGCACATTGTATTCAGGAAATATCAAATCTGCGGTTGGTCTTGGCATGATACTTGGACAGGGAATTGGTGATACTGTGCGGGTATCGCTGACAGGAGATCCCGTGGAGGAGATAAAATCAGCCAAATTGATACTGCGCACACTGGGGCTGCGAAAAGAAGGAATAGAGGTGGTATCCTGCCCAACCTGCGGCAGAACAAAGATCGATCTGATAGGGCTTGCCAATCAGGTAGAGACAATGGTACAGGAATTTGATTATCTGAATCTGAAGGTTGCGGTGATGGGCTGTGTGGTAAATGGACCCGGAGAGGCAAGAGAAGCAGATTTGGGGATAGCAGGAGGTAAGGGAGAAGGACTTCTTATCAAAAAAGGAGAGATTATAAAAAAGCTGCCAGAGAATGAATTGTTGCCCGCACTGAGAAAAGAATTAGAACAGTGGGCTTAGTTAGGTGGAAAGGAGAATTGTTGTGGGGAAGGTCTTTTTTGATGTTTTTCCAACACTGCAATTAAATCCAGATGTGTCAGAGCTTTTAGCCGATGTCGAGGTGACGAAGATCACCACGAATAAGGAGAAAAGCTCTCTTCGCATTTATATTGACAGCAAAAGGCTAATACATAAAAAAAGCATTTATTATATGGAGAACAGCATAGCCTCTCAGTTTTTTCCGGGAAATGGCACAAGCATTAAGGTGGTGGAGAATTACCATCTGTCTGGGCAGTATACGCCGGAAAAGCTTTTGGAATCTTATAAAGATAGTATTCTCACAGAGCTTCGCAGTTATAATGCGATCGAGTACAGCTTATTTAAAAGGGCAGATACAAGGTTTGTCGAGGAGTCTGTGTTACAGCTCACCTTGGAGGACAGCATAGTTGCGAGAGAGAAGGCGGAGGAGCTTAAGCGGATTCTGGAAAAGATCTTTGTGGAGCGATGTGGTTTTCCTGTGGAGACTCGTATATATTTTCAAGAAAGAGAATTGGACAAGAAACGTTTTGTAGACGATCAGCGCTTAAAGCTTGAGGTAATCCAGATTCAGAAAAATGCTGGATTTATGGAGGAGGCATCTGCTGATATGCCTTTGGAGGCTGCTTTGCCGACACCAGAGACACCTACCTGGTCGGCGGAGGAGATGGCAGCCGCTTATGGGGAGCCCGCGCAGGCTGTCAGTCATGTGGAGAACACAAAAAGTATTCCAGAGGCAAAAAAGACCTTTGAGAAGAAAGAGGGATTTTCAAGAAAGCCTGCGTACAGAAAGCCAGATAATCCTGATGTGCTCTATGGGCGGGATTTTGATGATGAGCCCACGCCTATTGAGCAGATTCAGACGGAGATGGGTGAGCTGGTGATTCGCGGAAAGATTATTGCGCTTGATACAAGGGAGATCCGCGGGGAGAAGACGATTCTAATTTTTGATGTGACAGATTTTACAGATACTATCACAGTAAAGATGTTTGCCAGAAATGAACAGCTTCCTGATATTATGCCACATGTGAAGCCGGGAGCGTTTGTGCGGCTTAAGGGTGTGACAACGATTGATCGTTTTGACGGGGAGCTTACCATGGGATCTGTGGTCGGTATTCGCAAATGCAGTGATTTTACGATAAAGCGCATGGATACGGCGGTGGAAAAGCGGGTGGAGCTTCATTGTCATACAAAGATGAGTGATATGGATGGCGTGGCGGATGTCAAAGACATTATTAAGCGTGCGATGGAGTGGGGGCATACTGCCATTGCGATCACAGATCATGGAAATGTTGCTTCCTTTCCCGTGGCAAACCATGCGATCGACGGAGATTTTAAGGTATTGTATGGATGTGAAGGGTATTTGGTGGATGATCTAAAGGATATTGTGGAACATTCGAAAAATCAGAGTCTGACAGGTACTTATGTGGTCTTTGACATTGAGACAACGGGCTTTAGCCCAAGCAATAACCGGATTATTGAGATTGGAGCGGTAAAGGTATCAGAGGGGCAGATTGTGGAGCGCTTTAGTGAGTTTATTAATCCAAGAGAGCCCATTCCATTTGAGATTGAGAAATTGACCGGGATCAATGATGAGATGGTGATGAATGTCCCCGGAATTGAGGAGGTGCTGCCAAGATTTCTTGCATTTAGTGAGGGCGCTGTTATGGTGGCACACAATGCTGGCTTTGATATGAGCTTTATCTATGCCAATGCAAGGCAGCTAGGGCTTCCTCTTAAAAAGACGGTGGTTGATACCGTAGGACTTGCCAGAGTGCTATTGCCGGAGCTTAATAAATACAAGCTGGATGTGGTGGCAAAGGCACTTCATATATCATTGGAGAATCATCACCGCGCTGTGGATGATGCAGAGGCGACAGCCGGAATCTTTTTGGCATTTCTTCAGATGTTAGAGGAGAGGGAAATTGACACTTTAGATAAGGTGAATGAATTAAGTGCAATGTCGGTGGATGCATTGAAGAAGCTTCCCTCCCATCATGTGATTTTGTTGGCAAAGAATGATACGGGTCGCATTAATTTATATCGGTTGGTCTCCATGTCGCATCTTCAGTATTTTCACAGACATCCAAGGATACCCAAAAGTGTTCTGAAAAAATACAGAGAAGGGCTGATAATCGGCTCTGCCTGTGAGGCGGGAGAGCTGTATCAGGCATTGCTTCGCGGGGCTTCGGAGGAAGAGATTGCAAGGCTGGTGGATTTTTATGATTATCTGGAAATTCAGCCTCTGGGAAATAATGAATTTATGTTGCGCGGAGAGAATCCTATGTTTCAGTCAGAGGAGGATTTGATTCAGATCAACAAAAAGATTGTCGCGCTTGGGGAGCAATACCATAAGCCTGTGGTTGCGACATGCGATGTACATTTTTTAAATCCTGAGGATGAAGTATACCGCAGAATTATTATGGCGGGTAAGGGATTTAAGGATGCAGATAATCAGGCACCTCTCTATCTTCGGACGACGGAGGAGATGTTGGAAGAGTTTGCTTATCTGGGGGCAGAGAAGGCGGAGGAGGTTGTGATCACGAACACCAATCGGATTGCCGCTATGTGCGAGAGGATCTCTCCGGTTCGCCCAGATAAATGTCCTCCTGTCATAGATAATTCCGATCAGATTTTAAGGGACATCTGTTATCAGAAGGCATATGCCATCTATGGGGAGACGCTTCCTAAAGTGGTGGTGGAGCGGCTGGAGAGGGAGTTAAATTCCATTATTTCCAATGGGTTTGCTGTTATGTATATTATTGCACAGAAGCTGGTGTGGAAGTCAAATGAGGATGGGTATCTGGTGGGATCGAGAGGCTCTGTCGGCTCTTCCTTTGTGGCAACCATGTCTGGTATCACGGAGGTGAATCCGCTAAGTCCGCATTACTATTGTGCAAAATGCCATTACAGCGATTTTGATTCTGATGAGGTGCGTGCTTTTTCAGGCGGTTCTGGCTGTGATATGCCAGATAAGCTGTGCCCGGAGTGTGGAGAATTATTAAAAAAGGAAGGCTTTGATATTCCATTTGAGACTTTTTTGGGGTTTAAGGGAAATAAAGAGCCAGATATTGACTTGAATTTTTCTGGGGAGTATCAGAGCAAAGCACATGATTACACGGAGGTTATTTTTGGAAAGGGACAGACATTTCGCGCTGGAACCATAGGAACGCTGGCGGATAAGACAGCGTATGGCTATGTGAAAAATTATTATGAAGAGCATGGGCAGAGAAAGAGAAAATGTGAGATCAACCGCATTGTGCAGGGATGTGTGGAAGTGAGGCGTACCACAGGACAGCATCCGGGAGGAATTATCGTTCTTCCGCTGGGGGAGGAGATCAATACCTTTACACCGGTGCAGCACCCGGCAAATGATATGGAGACGAAGACGGTGACAACACATTTTGATTATCACTCCATCGATCATAATTTATTAAAACTTGATATTCTGGGACATGATGATCCGACGATGATTCGTATGCTGGAGGATCTGACAGGGCTGGACGCGAGAAAGATTCCTCTGGACAGCAAGGAGGTAATGTCTTTGTTTATGAATACCAGCGCGCTTGGCATTGCGCCGGAGGATATTGGAGGATGTAAGCTGGGAGCGCTTGGTATACCTGAGTTTGGCACGGATTTTGCCATGCAGATGGTAATTGACGCGAAGCCGACCTGCTTTGCGGATTTAATCCGTATTTCGGGCTTGTCCCATGGAACGGATGTGTGGCTTGGAAATGCGCAGACCTTGATTGAGGAGGGAAAGGCGACGATCTCCACCGCAATCTGTACCCGTGATGATATTATGATCTATCTGATCCATATGGGACTTGATAAGGAGCTGTCTTTTACCATTATGGAGAGTGTCCGCAAGGGAAAAGGGCTTAAGGAGGAGTGGGAGAAGGAGATGCTCGCTCACAATGTGCCGGATTGGTATATTTGGTCATGTAAGAAGATTAAATATATGTTTCCTAAGGCACATGCTGCCGCCTATGTTATGATGGCGTGGCGCATTGCCTATTGTAAGGTATTTTATCCGCTTGCCTATTATGCCGCTTTTTTTAGTATTCGTGCTTCTGGCTTCTCTTATGAGCTAATGTGTCAGGGAAGAGAGAAGCTGGAGTATTATATTTCAGATTACAAGAAGCGTTTTGATTCTCTTTCCAACAAAGAAAAGGACACATTGCGCGATATGCGGATTGTGCAGGAAATGTATGCAAGAGGCTATGAATTTATGCCACTTGATATTTACCGGGCGAAGGCGGCTAGGTTTCAGATTATAGATGGGAGATTGATGCCAGCACTTAATTCAATAGACGGACTTGGGGATAAAGTGGCGATTCAGATAGTGGAGGCAGCAGGGCAGGGAGCATTTCTGTCCAAGGAGGATTTCCAGATAAGAAGTAAGGCAGGAAAGACCATTACAGATTTGCTGAGTGATCTGGGAATCTTAAAAGGACTGCCGGAAACCAATCAGCTTTCCTTGTTTGACTGGGCACAGTAGAGGAAATATAGGTTGATTGTTAGGGAAAATTTGGCTATAATAGGGGCAGTGTAATAGCGGTGTTCTTATATCCGTACAATGCAATGGAAAGATAAAACTATAGTGGAGGCTGTGACATAAGATATGGAGGATAATAGAATGGATCAGGTGCAAAAAATATTAGTTTTGGTTGATTTGCAAAATGATTTTGTGGAAGGGTCTCTTGGGACAAAGGAAGCGATGGAGGCAACGGATCGCACTGTTCAGAAGCTTAAAGATTTTGAGGGAATTATATACGCAACGCTTGACACGCATTATCAGGATTATCTTCAGACAGCAGAGGGAAGGAAGCTGCCAGTTGTGCACTGTGTTCGCAAATCCTATAGCTGGAGGCTTCATGAGAAAATAATTAATGCATTGATGGGAAGAAAATACAGGACTGTCGAGAAAGAAACCTTTGGTTCCACAAAGCTGGTGGATGAGATAGCGAAGTGGAAGGAAAAGGGAGAGATTGAAATTGAGCTGATCGGGCTGTGCACGGATATTTGTGTGATTACAAATGCACTGCTGTTAAAGGCAAGCTTTCCAGAAGTAAAGATCTCTGTGGATGCGGGCTGCTGCGCTGGTGTGACGCCAGAGCTTCACGAGGCAGCACTCAAGGTAATGAGTTCTTGTCAGATTGATATTATTAGGGAGTGAGAAGAGCGATGATAAAAGCAGTTGTATTTGATATGGATGGGGTTATTTTTGATTCAGAACGTTTGGTGATGGAGTGTTGGAAGGAAATAGCAGAAAAGTACAATATCCAAGGGATTGAGGATGCATGTTTGGAAAGTCTTGGAGTCAATGCGAAGCAGACGGAGGAAATTATGTATCGCCGATATGGGATCGATTTTCCATATCGGCAGTATGCAAAGGAAGCCTCTTTGCTTTTTCACAGCCGTTATGATGGTGGGAGGCTGCTAAAGAAAAAGGGGATTGCAGAGCTTCTCGCTTATCTGAAGGAGCGAAATGTAAAGCTTGCTGTGGCCTCTTCCACAAGGCAGGAGACGGTAAAACAGGAGCTTCAGGATGGCGGTCTGCTTAGTTTTTTTGATTGCATTATCGGCGGAGATATGGTGGAGAGAAGTAAGCCTTCTCCTGATATTTTTCTGATGGCATGTAAACAGTTAAATGCTGTGCCGGAGGATACCTATGTAATTGAAGATTCCTATAATGGAATCCGCGCCGCTTATGCGGCAAATATGATTCCTATTATGGTGCCAGATCTTGTGGAGCCGACAGAGGAGATAAGAATGCTTGCCAGAGAGATTTTTCCATCTCTGGTGGAGGTAGAAGCATTTTTTAGACAGAAATGAGGAAGAACATGTTTAAAACAATGGATTTTAACATAAAGGTACAAAGGCTCACGATTCCCAAGGGGCACCGCATTATTATTACCAGCGATATTCATGGAAAGCTTTCTTATCTGAAGGGGCTTCTTGAAAAATTATCCTTTTCGAAGGAAGATTATCTTCTGATAGCGGGTGATGTGCTGGAAAAGGGCGGGGAGAGTCTTGCCACGCTTCGCTATCTGATGGAGCTTGAAAGAACCCATCACGTCTATATGGTTTATGGGAATGTAGATGCGAGTGTTGTTGTGAACTTAGAATCGGTAGAGAAATTTTACAGCCGTTATTGCAAGGTAATGAAGCACTGGGGAAACAGTGTATATGGGGAGATGCTTCGGGCTCATGGAAAGATTCTTGTGGAGCATGGAGAGCGTTCTGTGCAGGCAGTGGAGATGGAGCGCAGAGCAGGCGGATGGACGAAGGACTCAGGAGAGGAGATCTCAGCAGAGGAAGCATATAAGCTTATTTTGGAAAAGTATGACAGGGAATTGGCTTTTATTCAAAGCTTGCCTGTGATAATAGATACCGGAGCATTTCTTGTCACGCATGCGGGTCTTCCCACGGAGGATTATAAGGATCTGTCTGCGGCAGAGGTAAGACATATGATTAGCTGGACGAGCTTTCAGGAAGAGGAGTTGTATTTTTCTCGTTATGTGTTTGTCGGACATTGGCCGGTGACAATATATGAGAGGGGCAGAATGGATTCCAGTCCGCTTATTAACCGGGAGAAGAAAATTGTTAGCTTAGATGGGGGCTGTGCCGTTAAGCGGGATGGTCAGCTTAATGCGGTAGTTCTTTCTGATATTGAGGCAGAGGATTTCCAGATTGTAAGCTATGATGATTTTCCAAAGGCGAGAGTGCTAAAGGCGCAGCAGAAAAAAGAGGGAAAGTTTTTCTCCAGATGGAGCCATCGTTTTGTGGAGCAGATTGAGCAGGATGGGGAGGGAAGCCGAGTGCGGTTCCTTCACAATGGTGAGGAGAGCTGGGTTCCCGCACCGTATCTCTGGGAGGAGGACGAAGGGCTAAGCTGCAGTGATTATACAGATAGTGAGCTAGAGCTTTGTGTGGGAGATATTGTTTCTTTGATAGGCAGTTACCGCAGGGGATACCTTGTGAGAAAAGATGGTGTGCTTGGCTGGTATCATGGGTCGTTGGATATGTGCGAGAGTGAAAATAGTAAGGAGGAAACAAGATGAGTGTGGAGAGAAAATATTCTTTGGTAAGACGGGTCTATGCTGAGAAAAAAGAGCCTTATGCAGTGAAGGCAAAAGAGCTTAAGGAGGAAATAGGAAGCTATCTAAAGCTTGACGCAGTGACAGGTGTCCGTGTGTTGATTCGTTATGATGTGGAGAATATAACAGAAGAGACATTTGAGAGAGCGTGCAAAACTGTGTTTTCTGAGCCGCCGGTTGATATTTTATACAAAGAAAGCTTTGAGACGGCTCCGGGGGCAAGAGTGTTTTCCGTAGAATATCTTCCGGGACAGTTCGATCAGAGAGCGGATTCTGCGGAACAATGCATCCGCTTTTTAAATGAAGAGGAGAAGCCCATTATTCGAACGGCTGTGACCTATGTGATAGAGGGTGCAATCACAGAAGATGAGTTTATGCGTATTAAGAGCTATTGCATTAATCCAGTGGACTCTAGGGAGACCGACATGGAGAAGCCAGAGACTCTGATAACAGAATTTGACGATCCAGCAGATGTGGCAGTTTTGGACGGCTTTGTGGATATGGAGGAGACAGCGTTTGAGAAGCTGTATCGCTCCCTCAATCTTGCAATGACCTTTAAAGATTTTCTTCATATACAAAATTATTTTAAACAGGAGGAGAAACGAGATCCTTCTATGACAGAGATCCGAGTTTTGGATACGTATTGGTCCGATCACTGTCGCCACACCACTTTTTCGACAGAGCTTACCAATGTTGTTTTTCAAGATGGCTATTGGAAAGAGCCAATCGAGAAAACTTATAAAGAGTACCTTTCTGATCGGGAAGAAATCTTCAAAGGCAGAGAGGACAAATTTGTCTGCCTTATGGATCTGGCTCTGATGGCGATGAGAAAGCTGAAAAAAGAGGGCAAGCTTGCTGATCAGGAGGAGAGCGATGAGATCAATGCCTGCAGTATTGTGGTGCCTGTGGACATTACCTATGAGGATGGAAGAACAGAGACAGAGGAATGGCTGGTGAATTTTAAGAATGAGACACACAATCATCCAACGGAGATTGAGCCATTTGGAGGTGCGGCAACCTGCTTGGGCGGAGCAATCCGTGATCCGCTGTCTGGGCGAACCTATGTGTATCAGGCTATGCGCGTGACAGGTGCAGCAGATCCAACTGCATCTTTGGATGCCACGTGGAAGGGCAAGCTGCCTCAGAAAAAGCTGGTGCGCGGCGCGGCGAACGGCTATAGCTCCTATGGAAATCAGATTGGCCTTGCCACTGGTTATGTAAAGGAGATCTATCATCCCAATTATGTGGCGAAACGAATGGAGATTGGCGCTGTTATGGGCGCTGCGCCGAGAAAGAGTGTGATTCGGGAAACCTCCGATCCGGGCGATATTATAATTCTGCTTGGCGGAAGAACGGGGCGCGATGGCTGCGGTGGTGCGACAGGCTCTTCAAAAGTGCACACGGAAAGCTCAATAGAGACCTGTGGTGCAGAGGTACAGAAAGGCAATGCCCCCACAGAAAGAAAGCTTCAGAGATTGTTCCGCAGGGAGGAGGTAAGCCGTCTCATCAAGAAATGCAACGATTTTGGAGCTGGCGGTGTGTCGGTTGCCATAGGAGAGCTGGCGGCCGGTCTGCGCATTAATCTGGATAAAGTGCCGAAAAAATATGCTGGCTTGGATGGAACAGAGATCGCCATCTCAGAGTCACAGGAGCGCATGGCTGTGGTGGTAGATAAAAAGGATGTGAAGGCATTTCTTGCCTATGCGGAGGAGGAGAATCTGGAAGCTGTCGAGGTGGCAGTGGTAACAGAAGCTCCAAGACTTTTGATGGAATGGAGAGGAAAGGAGATTGTCAATATTTCCAGAGCTTTCCTAGATACCAATGGAGCGCATCAGGAGACGGAGGTTCTTTTGGATATGCCTTCGGAAACCTGTGAATATCTGGAGAAAAAGCCAGTGGAAAATGTGAGGGAAGCATGGCTTTCCATGTTAAGTGATCTAAATGTGTGCTCACAGAAGGGACTGGTGGAGATGTTTGACGCTTCCATCGGTGCAGGCTCCGTCTATATGCCATATGGAGGAAAATATCAGCTTACCGAGGTACAGACCATGGTGGCAAAGCTTCCAGTATTGAAGGGAAGCACAGAGACAGTGACCATGATGAGCTATGGCTTTGATCCATATCTGTCAAGCTGGAGCCCATACCACGGCGCGGTTTATGCGGTGGTGGAATCTGTGGCGAAGATTGTGGCAGCAGGTGGTGATCTGCATCACATTCGATTTACCTTTCAAGAATATTTCAGGCGCATGACAGAAGATCCCTCTCGCTGGAGTCAGCCATTTGCAGCACTTTTGGGCGCATATGCGGCACAGCTTGGATTTGGTCTTCCTTCCATTGGCGGCAAAGATAGTATGTCAGGAACCTTTAATGAGATAGATGTGCCGCCAACCTTAGTATCCTTTGCGGTGGATGTGGCAAAATATCCTGAGATTATCACACCAGAGCTTAAAAAAGCAGGAAATAAACTGGTGAAATTTACCATAGCACAGGATGCTTACAAGCTTCCAATTTATGAAAAAGTAATAGAACTGTATGACAATATTACAAAGGCAATCCGAGATAAGAAAATTATTTCTGCTTATGTGGTAAATGGCTCAGGACTTGCGGCAGCGGTCAGCAAGATGGCATTTGGAAATAAGCTTGGCGTTCGGATGGCTTCTTCAATAACCAGCGATGCGCTGTTTGTGCCAGAATTTGGAGCTATTGTCGCTGAGGTTCCAGCAGAAATGCTTGAGAAGCTTACCATGCCATATACCTTAGTTGGAGAAGTGACAGAAGAAGCAATATTTGCCTGCGGCGATGTTATAATCTCCATGGAGGAAGCTTTGCAGGCATGGAGCAAAACATTGGATAAAGTATTCCCAACAAGAGGAACTCACAATATGGATAAGGTTCCCGCGCCAGTATATCATACAGACAATGTATATATATGCAAACATAAGGTAGCGAAGCCAACTGTATTTATTCCAGTATTTCCGGGAACAAACTGTGAATATGACAGCACAAAGGCATTTGAGCGCGCTGGTGCAGAGGTTGTGGTAAAGGTATTTAAAAATATGACGGCGGATAATATCCGTGAGTCTGTAGAAGTTTTTGAGAAAGCGATCGGGCAGGCGCAAATACTAATGTTTCCGGGTGGCTTTAGTGCAGGTGATGAGCCAGATGGATCCGCAAAGTTTTTTGCCACAGCATTTCAGAACGAGAGACTGAAAGAAGCAGTGATGAAGCTTTTAAACGAGCGGGATGGTTTGGCACTTGGTATCTGCAACGGTTTTCAGGCATTGATAAAGCTTGGTCTGGTGCCTTATGGTAAGGTGACAGGGCAGAAGGAGAATTCTCCGACATTGACCTTTAATACCATTAACCGCCATATCTCCAAGATGGCATATCTTAGAGTTGTATCAGATAAATCACCATGGCTTAGAGGCGCAAAGGCTGGTGAAGTGTATGTCAATCCTGTATCTCATGGAGAAGGACGCTTTGTGGCGCCGAAGGAGTGGCTTGACAAATTATTTGCCAATGGGCAGGTCGCTACACAATATTGTGATCTAGATGGAAATGTATCCATGGATGAGGAGTGGAATATCAATGGCTCTTACTGTGCGATCGAGGGAATAACTAGCCCAGATGGCAGAGTATTTGGAAAGATGGCGCACTCTGAGCGCCGCGGAACGGCAGTTGCAGTCAATATCTATGGAACACAGGATCTGCGGATATTTGAATCAGGAGTGGAGTACTTTAGATAAAATAATGTAAGCTGGATTTTATGTTTTTGATAAGATAGGGATTGATAGAGTCATGCTTGAGAGAGGGGCCGCTCAGCTAGCGGGGTGATGAAGAATCATAGTGGTTTGGCTTTGCGGACTTCTCTCGAACATGACGCTACGAAAGGAAATAAGATGCAACATAAGTTTTTTGATAGTTCGGAACCGATGCTAAAGGTGGAATATTTTTATCATACAAGCGAGAAGGTAAGTGATATTGGCATTATCACTTTTTCAGAAAAAGTAATTGAGTGGATGCTTCGAAATTATAAGTGTGAGAAGGTTGCTGAAGTATGCTGTGCAAATGGGGCAAGAGCGATTTATTCTGCTTCTGTAAATGGATGTAAGGTGGCATTTTATATGTCCCTGATTGGATCAGCGGTGGCAGGGAGCTGTATAGAAGATTTTGCATACCTTACAGGAGCCACAAAATTTATTATGTTTGGCTCTTGTGGTACTTTACAGTCAACAAAGACAGAGGGGAAAATAGTAGTGCCTCAATGTGCTTATAGAGATGAAGGACTATCTTATCATTATTTGGAGTTGGAGGACGAGTATCTTGATATGCCGGGGTGGGAAAAGGTTGAAAACTTTTTTAATGATAAGAAAGTATCGAATATAGTGGGAAAGACTTGGACGACAGATGCCATATTCCGCGAGACAAAAGAGAAGGCAGAGAGGCTTCGCCAAGAGGGATGTATAGCAGTGGAAATGGAGTGTGCGGGAGTGCAGGCGGTATGTCAGTCAAAGGGCTTTGAATTATATGATTTCTTATTCGCAAGTGATCATTTGGAAGAAGGGGAATGGAAAAATCATTTGCTTGGAACCTCAGAAGAATATGATATGCAGATAATGTGTATGAAATTCGCTCTGGAGCTTGCTGTTTTTTTATCTGGAATATAGATCGATATGATTTTGGTTTACTCAGAGAACGATAGGCAATTCTTTGGGCGGATTATTGAAATTGTGGCTTAGGTCAGAAAGATTATCCTTGACAAGTGGATATACCTGTGATAGAATGACTCCAGTATAAAAAAGAGAGGTGCGGCAATGATTATTAGGTAATTCAAATTTATTAGATAGTAAATCACCAAACTTGCATGTATATTATAATATGCTGGGATTTTGCTGTTGAAATTTGGATTACTTGCTGTTTTATGGCAGATTATTTTTGTTGCGCTTTTTTGTTTGGATTTTTAGCAGAATATCTCTGTGCGCAATCAATAGTTCCATTTTCGATATGCTGTGATTTGCTATCGAAGATGAAACTATTTTTTTGTTGGGAGGTATATCAGATGTTAGAATTAAAGAATATTACGATTTGTCTAAAAAACGATGATAGATTGATTACAGATAATTTCTCATTCACCTTAAATTATGGTGAAAAAGCAGTGATTATCGGGGAGGAGGGGAATGGAAAATCCACTCTTTTAAAGTATATTTATCAACCAGATCTAGTCGAAGAATATTGTAGATGCTCTGGCAATGTTATTGCAAAGGGAAAGCTGGCTTATCTGCCTCAAATGATGGAAGAAAGTTGTTATGGTCTTTCTCTGGCAGAATATTTTGGGGATTCAGAATACTATATGCACACAGATATTTTGGCAGAGCTGGGATTATCGGTTGAATTTATTTTATCTGAACAGAAGCTTGGCACGCTTTCTGGTGGAGAAAAGGTAAAAGTACAGCTTGCAAGGTTGCTTATGGAAGAGCCAGATATTCTTTTACTTGATGAACCGACAAATGATTTAGATATTCCCACACTAGAGTGGTTGGAAACGTTTATTGCTGGGAGCAGGCTGCCTATTCTTTACATTTCGCATGATGAAACTTTAATTGAAAATACAGCAAATGTAATTGTGCATATGGAACAGATTGTTCGCAAAACCAAATGTCGTATTTCTGTCTCGCGTTGTTCTTATGAGGAATACCTATCTCATCGTCGCATTTCCTTTGCACATCAGGAACAGGTGGCAAAAAAGCAGAGGGATGATTATGAGAAGCAAATGGATAGGTGGCAGAAGATATATAATCGTGTGGATCATGAACAGAAAGTAATTACAAGACAGAATCCCAGTGGGGGAAGATTGCTCAAAAAGAAAATGCACTCAGTATTGTCTATGGGCAGACGCTTTGAGAGAGAAAAAGAGGATTTTCTGGATTTTCCACAGCAGGAAGAAGGGATTCTTGCAAAATTTGATCCATCCATTCAGTTCCCTTCAGGAAAAATTGTGCTTGATTATTCCTCTGATCAACTGTGTATTGGA
>CAMUFS010000009.1 GCA_947088195.1 uncultured Clostridia bacterium | reverse complement strand
TACTAATCGGTCGAGGGCTTAACCAATGGTTGGTTTTATTGGATGATTTGTAATTTGATGTGTTAGTTGAATGGTATATTCCTCGATAGCTCAATGGTAGAGCACACGGCTGTTAACCGTGGGGTTGTTGGTTCGAGCCCAACTCGGGGAGTTTTTTCTTTACAAAAGTTTGTAAATAATATTCGGCTCCATGGTCAAGCGGTTAAGACACCGCCCTTTCACGGCGGTAACAGGGGTTCAAATCCCCTTGGAGTCATTTATAAAATTTGCATAAGATATGGCGCGATAGCCAAGTGGTAAGGCCCCGGTCTGCAACACCGTCATCACCGGTTCAAATCCGGTTCGCGCCTCTTTAAGTCTCGATTTTTCGAGGCTTTTTGTTTGTTCATTTTTCTCTCAGATACACCTAGAATCTATATGGAAGCCCCAAATTATAATAGTGAATCTAGACAAAGAATGGTATAATATATAAGATATAACATAATTACAGGGAGTCTAAAAAATGATACACTAAGAAAGCGAGGAAGATAGATGACATTGTTTTGGGAGAGTATTATATTTTTGATGTACATAGTAATATGCTGTGGATTGATAATTAGAATACCTTTAAATAAAAGAAGTTTGCTTCCATTTGGTGTAGTAGTAGTTATAATAACATTGATACAAGCAGGGATGTTTTATTGGCGGCAGGACAATATGCTATTATTTACAATGCTGCCACTCACAGTTTATTTACCGACTTCAATTAGCATGTATTTATTGTGCGATAACAGATTGACAAGGCTCTCTTCTGTTTGGACAATAGGGTTTTTGGCTGTTTTATTATTGAAGGTTTTAAAAAAACTTACCATAAGCTTTTGTATGAAAAACCAGAGTTTCTCTGCAGTTGAAGCCAATATTTTAGTTTCTGTAGTATTGTTATTTGGTGCTATTTTTCTTATTTTTATTGTGTACCATTTCTTTCGAAATCCATTCCTCCTTTATCATGATAAAAATCACATCAATGGATTGTTCATAAGCTTTCCGATTTTGATGTGCTCTTTGTTGTTGTTTTATTTTATTAGCACTACAATAAATGTTCAAATACTATTTCTATTATTTTTGACAATTTTGTCTGTTTTTATGGTGGTGCTTAAGGTTTTAACATCTTCAGCAAATCTTATTTATATGAAAGAGGCAGAGGAGGCAGTTAAGCTTCAGAGGCAGCTTGAGCGCAGAGAATATGAGGCGGTCTGTAAAAGGATAGAGGCAGGAAGAATCTATCGCCATGATATGCGACATCACCTTTTAATATTGGAGGGATTAGTAAAACAGGGAAATACAGATGGCATATTAAGCTACATTGAAAATATGAATGGACAGCTTTCGGATACAGAGCAGGTGATTTATTGTGAAAATAAAGCAGCTAACGCTGTATTATCTGGTTATATTGGACAAGCAAAAGAAATGGATTGTTCTGTTACTACGAAAGTATGGCTGCCAGAAGAGCTTCCCTATGATGAGATGGATCTTTGTATGCTTTTGGCAAATGCCTTAGAAAATGCAATCAATGCCTGTCGTGCCATAAAAGAGGAAAAAGAACGTTTTCTTTCTATAATGGTAAAATTTTCAGGTAATCAAAAGCTGGTGGTTTCAATAAAAAATACTTGTGATGCTTCAATCACATTTGGAAAAGATGGACTGCCTGTCAGCGCTGGTACAGAAGAGCATGGAATCGGTCTAAAAAGTATCCAGAAAACAGTTGCCAAATATAACGGCAGCATACGTTGTACAAGCTCTGAAGGAGAGTTTGCTTTACATGTTGTGTTATCGAGCGCACAAAGTACAAAGACAATAGAAGAAAAAAAATATAAAAACTTTCGGTCAAGAAAAAAATTCTCTTTATCATTTGTAATGGGAATAGTTCTTTCCTTAACCATATGCCTGCCAATTATGGTTTGGACATTTATTAAATTCAATAAAGAAGAAATGATACAACAGGTCGCACAGATATGGTCTATGGATGTAGGCTGGGGAGACACTTCCTTTCATATGGAGATGCCAACACTGACAGAACCTTCCACAAAGCTAAGCTCCAAATTACAAGAATATATAGAGCAAATGCAAAATAAGTTTTTATGGTATGTCTATCGAAAGTATGATGGGTATGTAAATACAGATATTACTTATGAGATCTTGAGAGATGATGAACAATGGCTTTGTATACGATTTGATGCCACAATAAATGCTGGAGGCTCTGGGCAGTATAGCCGCTGTTTTACTTTTGACAAAGAAAATGACAATGTGGTTGAGCTTTGTGATTTATTTTTAGATGAAAGTGATTATATTAGTGTTATCAGTGAAGAAATTATAAAACAGATGACCAGTCAGGTACAGAATGGTGAGGGGGATTATTTTATACCGGGTGGTATTTGGGCAGAAGAATGTTTTCAGGCGATTGCACCAGATCAGAATTTTTATATTAATGCGCAGGGATTACTTGTCATTGTGTTTGATGAATATGAAGTTGCACCGGGGTCCATGGGTATGCCAGAATTTATTATAGGAAGTGAGGTACTTGATGCGATTTGGAATAAGACATATTAGAGGCGCAGACCGGATTTGAACCGGTGGATACTGGTGTTGCAGACCATTGCCTTACCACTTGGCTACTGCGCCATTCAATGTTATAATCTAGTATATAGCATTTTATTTTACACGTCAAGATCATTTGAAAGGAGATTTTATATGTCACGTATTAAAAATATCAAAAAATGCACCGATAATCGTTTTCTCAATTTTTATGAGCTTTCTGCTGAGCGAAGAAATGGTAACGTATATCCTTATTATATGTCGTCGCGGGCAAAAGATTCCAAAGATTTAAAATTAAATACAAAAATAAATACTCCTGATGGTGTTATAATCTACGCACTTTATGGAGAGCAGAGGGATCGTGTAGTGCTTGTAAGGCAGTTTCGCTATCCAATTGATGATTATATCTATGAATTTCCTGCTGGTCTTGTGGAGCCGGGTGAGGATATGAAGGAGGCAGCTATTCGTGAGATGTATGAGGAGACAGGGCTGACGCTCACACCTCTCTCCGTGCCGGAAGGCTACACCAAACCGTGTTTTACCACCATTGGAATGACAGATGAAAGCTGTGGCACTATCTTTGGCTATGCCTCTGGTTCTCCGACAAATTGTCATCAGGAGGCTTCTGAGGATATCCAGATTATATTGGCAGATCGCACAGAATGTAGGCGCATCTTAAAAGAGGAGCCAATCGCTATTAAATGCGCCTATATGCTAATGCATTTTATTCATGACACCGAAGATCCATTTTCTTTTCTAAAGCTATAATTGATAGATCAGAGATAGGGATATACGGCCTGATAAAAGCTTTCGTAGATATAACAGATGTCCTTTGCCCGCTTTGCCATATTACTGGTAGTTACCAACATAAAATGTTTGTCTGGGAAACAGACGGCAAGCTGGCCACCCAGCCCGAAGAAAGTAAAACCGCCTCCTCTGTTTCCCCAGACCTGATATCCATAGCCAAACTGTTCGTCATAGGCTTCTTTATGGGCAGTTGAGATCTGTACACGCAACATCTCTTTTAGATAATCTGCTGGAATTAACTGTTTTCCTTGATAAATGCCACCATCCATACAGAGTTGGGCAACAGAGGCCAGATCTCTGCTGGTACAGAACAGCCCATCGCCACCTCGAATAATCCCTGCTTCATCTCGTAACCATTCTCTGCTCGTAAACCCTATCTCATCTAGCACTCTCTCTCGCAGAAATTGAAGCATATCCATTCCAGAAAGTCTTTCAACCAAAGCACAAAGCACATGCGTGGCAGAAGTATCATAGGAAAAGATGGTTCCCGGTGGATAGTCTGGTTCTACATGGAAAAAGGATTCAACCCAATCGCCATTGTATTCTTTATAGGTGGTTTTTTTATGAGCAGTTGACATGGTGAGTAGATGTTTTACTTTCATCTGCTTTATAAAAGGATGTACCTTTTCTGGTAGTTTATCTGGAAAATAATTACAGATCATATCTTCTGTAGTGAGTAGGCCGTCTTCTATTAATAGCCCAATCGCTATTGCTGTAAAGCTTTTTCCCACAGAATACATACGATGATTTACATTTTTATCATAGGGAGGCCAATATCTTTCAAAACATAGCTTGCCGTCTCTAAGCATTAGTATACTGTCCATGGCAGCATTTTTTTCTGAGAGCAGACGAAGAAATCCATTTGACACTTCATTTGACAAGCCTGCTTCTTTCATGGAGATCTGTTCAAAATCCATTGTTTTGCTCCTTTTTATTATTGTTTATATTGGTTTATAGAGTTTAGAATAATTATATTTCTTGTAATTTATGGAATCATATTCGAGAAGGGGTCGCCCAGAGAACTGCCTATAGTTCTCCGTCACCGCGCTCCCGCTTAGTGAAAAACGTAACGGACGCTAAGCTCGTGAAAGACCTCGCTAAGCGCCGACGTTTTTCAATAGGTTCCGTAGGACCACGGGCAGTTCTCTGGGCTACTTTCTTGCTTGTGCTAATATTTTGCTATGCGGACCTTTTTTATAATAGTATCTCCAAAAGTTTGCTGGCAGTTCCCTCGCTGCCATTTTCAAATACGGCGGTGACATAATATTGCCATAGGTATCCTGTTTCTGCTGTAAATGGTAGTGTGGCAAGTTCTCTCTTTTCTTTTTCTGTCACAGTTCTCACAACTTCAAAAGTAAGTTCTTCTTTCTTTTTTCTATATACATGATAGGCAGCCGCATGTTCTACCGGATTCCAATTCAACAAAAAGCTTCCTCTTCCATTTTCTGTTGAAATCTCCTGCACAACAAAACCTGTGACCATATCCAAAGGTTTGTTGTGCTTTTTTCCATCTAAAGTTTTATGGCTTGTTGGTTGTTCAATCTCAGTTTTGGGAGCGACAAGATTTTTTAATAGATCAAGACTATGATCCATATGGTATTCTGCGATCATTTCTGCGATCATATTGGCATATACCTTTGCTCCATATTCTTGAAGATGTGCCTTGTCTGATACACCGGCCGCATATGCGCCATCGGGATATTCCCCTTCTTCGAGCCATAAATAGATATGCTTGCTTTCCTCTGCTCCTATCTGATTTAAGTATGCGGTGCTTCTTGCGCCTAAATCAAGTAGCGGCAAGTTCTGATTTTTTGCTATTTCTAACATTTTCTCACGATAAGGAGCGAAACTGATGGAAAATATACCATCTTCCCCACAAGTTCGCATTGCCACTGGAGTCACCAGTACACATTGCACCTTTCGTCTTTTGCATGCATCAATGTACCGTTGAATAAAATATGGAAATTCATCCGGGGCGATATAACGATTTGGTCTTATCGCAGTTGCATCATTATGGGCAAATTGGACAAACATATAATCACCCGGACAAATTATCTCCAATATCTGATCTAATTTTCCTTCATCGTAAAAGGAGCGCGCGCTTCTTCCGCCAATCGAACGATTTTCAATCGTAAGTGCTGGCAGTTCATAGGTTCGTGCAAGAGAGTAGGTGCTGTGTTCTGCACGATATTCTATATGTTGATCTGCACCCTCAAAAAATTGGTATAGAACCTGTCCCCAGCCTGTCTGAGGATAAAAGCGTTTCTCATAAGACTGCACGGTAGAATCAGAAACTAAAAATATTCTTGGTTTTTCCCTTCTTAATTTTTCTTCTTCTGGTGAAATTGTAATATCCTTAATATAAACCGCACCTGTTAGTATAGTATTTTCTATTTCAGGCATTGCGCCGGCAGCAAAGCATAGGCAACACATTCCGTCTGTCATACAAGCGATAAACGAAACATGCAATTCTTCTCCCGGCTGCACAGTGACAGCTTCTTCTTTTACCACTTCATTCACACGAATATGGCATGTATAGGCATTTTCTGTAGGATTTACAAAAGTGACCTGCACTTTATAATTATTTCCCTCTAATGTTGTGATAAATCTAGTGCTTTCTTCATAGTAGTAAATGCCAAATCCAGTCTCTTCTATTTCTCTCCACACGCGGCTTTTCACTGACAGAATCCCGTTCTCTTCCGTAAGAAAACAATGGCTGTTTTTCTTTGTGGCATTTCGAGGAAAATATACCCCATCTACCCAGCCAGCTGCGGGTTCCTCATAAGTAATATCCTGATATTGAAATATTGTATCCATTTTATCCCTCATTTCTGTACAGCTTATCCGTACACTATTTTTCCTTAGTATAACATATATTTTTTAGATTTGCGATCGAAAAGCAATAAATAGATAAGGCATATCGGATAAATTTATGATTTTTTGTTCTTGACATTTTATACTATATATTATATAGTATTATGTATAAAATTATATTTATGTTTATAGGGGAAATTTTTATGAATGTTCAAATAAAAAAAGGATTATTAGAATATTGTGTTCTTGCTCAGTTATACCGCGGGGAGTCTTATGGTTATCAGCTTATCAAAGATATTTCTGTTTATGTTGATATTTCGGAGTCTACCTTATATCCTATATTAAAACGTCTTGAGATGGATGGTTTTGTAGAAATTTATAAAGTACAACACAATAATCGTCTTCGTTGCTACTTTCGCCTTACGCAAGCTGGGGATAATCATCTTAAGGATTTTATTAAAGAACGTGCGGAGATTATTCGGGTGTTGGATTTTATTACAGAAAGAAAGGGAGAAAATCATTATGAATAAAAAAATATTTTTAAGAACACTTAAAAAATACCTTAGAAAATTAAAATCTTCTGCTATTCATCGCCACATTAGCTATTATGAGGAAATATTATCTGATATGATAGAATCTGGCTTATCGGAAGCAGATTCTATTGAGAAGCTTGGATCGCCAAAAAAAATTGCTGAAATACTTCTTGAAGAAGCTGAGTCACAGGACTTTAAAAAGACAGATTGGTTGGGCAGAGGTCTTATTATTTTTAGCGTTGCACTGGTTCTTATATCTATTTTCTTTTTTATAAAATCGAGCAATTATTCTTCTATCTCTATGATAGGCGGCGGGGATGGGCCAACCAGTATCTTTCTTGCCGGAAAAATAGATTATACAGGGCTTTATTGGCTGACCGCTGGTTGTATTATTATCACTGTATTGTATAAAACGATTCAAAATTTTGTAAAATAAGTGTCCCATATTCTTTTTTACACTTTAAAATGTGTTTGAAAATTTCCTTCCTCAAGAATATATGTCACAATTTTTGAGAGTGAATTTTCAAACACATTTTAGGATACTCATTTACTAGATAAGTTAAATTCGTATATCAAATGGTTTATATAATCTTCGAAGTTCACTTTCTGTCAACAGTTGTGTTGTCATATCTTCTTCTGGGACATTATTTTGAACAGATTGTTCCATCTGCTCTGATGACTCTACTGCCATCTCTGTTTCTTCAACAGCTTCGATCTGTTCTTCTAATACTTCTTCTTGTATTTCTTCCACCAGATCGACTATTTCGTCAAAAGCTTCCTGTAAAGTATTCTTGTTGTCGTCTTCGCCTGTTGCTTCCTCGATAAGATCTTCTTTTCTTTCTTCCTCTGTCTTTGGTTTTTGCTTTTCTGCTTCCTCTGCAATCTTTTCCCCAAGTTCCCTTGCCTCATCCAATACATGACTCATTTGTCCATGATTGTATTCTGCTCTTGCAGCTTGAATCTGGTCCTCATAAGAATGAAGCATATCCAGTTTTCTGGAAATATCCTCCACACTATCACATATGATATCTTTTAGATTCTCTTTTTGCTTTTCAAAAAAAGCAATCTGATCATCTCTCTTTTGTTGTCTTTCTAATTTATCCTGTGTACTTTTTAGGCCGCCATTTAACATAGCTGCTGGGCTAAAAAGAAAAAGACTATTACTCCCTTTTAAATTTATATTCATAAGCACCCTCCTTTCTTTTACCTTATTTATCGGAAATTTCTTCTATTTTCTTAGGGGTGTTAAAAGATCATTTTATTATAAAAGAAAGAGAATATTATGTTATACTTATCTTATAATACGCCAGGCGTTATTTTATCAATTTGTTATATAAAGGAGGAAAATGAGGATGACAAAAAAGAAATTATTGAATATCTTGTGTCTTGTCGCATTAGGGATGGTGTTTATTTTATATTTTTATGCGGCCTTTCAAAAAGGAATTTGGTATAAAAATCAATTTCTGTATTGTGTCAATGAAAATGAATGGAGTGGAACGGTCTATACAGATACATTGACAATACGCCGTGAAAAAATGGATAATAAAGTTTTTTTATATTTTACATGGGGAACAGAGTCTTCGAAATATTGTGTATTTTTTGATGAGAATGCTGCTTATAACGAGTCAGTTAAGATTTATCAGGAAGATACTTTATTATTTACAGGTTATTATAATCCCGATTCTAATGTTCAAATTTTATTTGATAGCTCCAATAATGCTGTATCTATGTTAGATATTGTTGTGACTGTCAATGGCGCTGAAATTGGTGCATCTAATATCCCAAATGATTGGCGTCCATCCGAGCAGATTTTATTTCAGTTGGCAATGCTTGATGGTCCTGAATTTAGAGGAGATATGACAAGGGTTATTTTAATTTTTATTGTTGCATTTATTTTATTACTTGATATTGTCTTTCCTAAGCTTTTCTTTTATATTCGTCATGGTCTTGTTGTATCAGATCCAGAACCATCTGAATTGTATTATTTTTTTCAGAAAGTTGGTAGAATTGGACTTTGTGTGTTAATTGGTTTTTTAATGCTGACAACATTCTTTTCAATGTAACATAGAGTATGAGAGCATGTTTGAAAAAAGGATATAAAATTCTGAACCATTTTAGATTTCCTGACAATATAGAAGTGTAGGGCGAAAATTACATGCAGAGATTGTACATGGAGGATAGTGAAGTGACATGTCAGGAATTTGGAAGTATATTGGAGAAGGAGGGAAAGGCGATCTATACCTTTTGTCGGCAGTTGACAAGCAGCAGGGATGAGGCAGATGAGCTATATCAAGAAACCATGTTGATTGCCATGGAGAAATGTAGCAAGATAGATAGAGGGGGAAATCCAAAAAGTTTTCTGATGGGAATCGCCGTCAAATGTTTTAAGAATCAGCGGAGAAAAATAGCACGCAGGCAGAGAATTGCACCGCAAGATAGTATGGATGATGAGAGCTATACCTTAAATATCGCAGATTCAGGTTTAACACCTGAGGAACAGTATATAACAGAAGAATTGTGCGGATTGGTGAGGATGGAAATTGCATCCTTAAAAGAAAAGTACAGGCTTCCTGTCTATATGTTTTATTCCGCCGAGATGAGCATAGAGGAGATTGCCAAAGCGCTTCATATTCCAAAGGGTACCATTAAGAGCAGGCTGTATACAGCCAGAACCATAATAAAAGAGAAATTGGAGGATTATGGCTATGAGATGTAAACCAGAGAAGGAACATAAAGTGGAAGAGCTGATACAAATTGCCCTAGCTTCAAAGGAGGAGCCGGTGGAGGAATTAAACCGGAAAATTCTTAGTAGATGGAAGGAGAAGTCTGAGATGAAAGGATTTGCCAAGGGAAGAATGACAGCAGTGGTGACAGCGGTGTGTGTGCTTTTGATGACTGTGACAGTGGGAGCAGCGGCAAGATATTTGACAGCAGAACAAGTGGCAGAGCGAAGCGGAGATACGGAGATAGCAGCAGCATTTCGAGGGGAAGATGCGGTTGAGATCAATGAGACAAGAGAGGCAGGGGATTACCGTTTTACCTTGATGGGGATGGCGTCAGGAAAGGCATTAACACAGAGCAATGTGTTGGAGAACATACCAGAGTTATCAGGGATTTATGCGGCCATTGCCATAGAACGATTGGACGGACGACCAATCGATGAGGAGGAGTATTCTAATATGACTTTTTTTATCTCTCCTTTGATTCAGGGACTAATGCCATGGCAATATAATATTGCTTCTATGAATGGAGGATATTCTGAGGAGGTAGTTGATGGCATTTTATATCGTTTAATTTCATGTGATGATGTTATTAAGTTTGCTGATAGAAAGCTTTATCTTTGTATTAGCAATACCATATTTTATGAGACAGCAGCATTTGATTATAATGAGGTGACGGGAGAGATCAAAGAAAATGAGAATTATAAAGGGATTCATGTGTTATTTGATCTTCCTGTAGATGCGTCAAAGGCTGATCCGGCAGCGGCAGAAGAGTATCTTAAGGTTCTTGAGGATTCCTGGAACTATGAAGAGGAAAAGAGTGAAGAAGATATAAAAAGAGAAGAGAGTATACAAGCACTTTATGATCTGCTGTCTCAGGGAAAAGAACAGGAAGTATTGGAAGATTTTGTGTTGATGGAGGAAGTGACTAAGACCGTCCATGAAGAAGATGGAAGCTTTGCATATCAATTTGATGACGGACAGGCATCACATGCAATTTTGTTTGATAGAAGTACTTTTCAGAATGGGAAGGATTATTCGGTAATGGAAAGTGAAGATGGGAACTGTTACATTATATTGTTGACAGAAAATAGTGACCAGACTGTAAACATAAAAGCTTATAAAAAGATAAAGTAAATATAAAAAGAAGGAATCTCTTGTCTTGAGGTTCCTTCTTTTGGCATTTTTTGAAGATTAAATATAACCAAGCACAGATGCAGCTATAACCGCAAGCGTCAGCAGGGACAGCCAGATGGTAAAGCCAAGGATAATTTTTATGGTTCGTATTTGTTTATTTTGTTGTGTTTCCATTTCACTGAGTTGATTGGAGAGGGAGGACAGCTTATCAAGAATAACAGTATCTTTCATGGAAGATTTTAAGGCTTGTAGTTGTGTGGAGATAGTATTATGGTTATCCTCCAGCTGTGTTTTAAGATGATAGTTTTCTTGTTCTGTTTGTTCTGAGATAAATTGCTTTAGATTGTCAAATTTGCTGTTAATCTCAGGAGGCTCAGGCAGATTCTTAATCTCGTTCAACACTTTCCCAATTTTGACAGAGAGATTGTCTTGCGAAGCTTGTATCTGTGTGTTGATAAGTTCTTCGGAATCTTTTTGCTTGGCATTTAGATGTTCTCGAATATCGTTTAACTGAATCGACAGATGTTCTTCAGCCTCTTGAAGCCTAGTATCTGCCAAGACCCTTTTATCTTTCAGTGTTTCAACAGAATCGATAAGCTTTTTGATAAGCTGTCTATCTGTGGGTGAGAGCTCCACTTTATCGGGAGTTTTTACTTTGTCTATAATTGTCTCTACTAAATTTGGCATTTGTATCCTCCATAGGACTATTTACAATAAGTTAATAGCTCATTCATATTTTGTACATATTTTGCTGTTATATTATAAACATGTTAGACAATTTATACAAAAGATATTAAAAAGATTATTTCATATACAATTTTTTCATAATAGCCTCGGTAGCTTGCTGCCGGGGCACTCCTCTTTTATGCGCAGACCTGTGCAGAGGAAATATGCCACTAACGTGGCGCACAGGCACCTAAAGGAAGTATGTCAGCTAACACTGACAGGTGCCCGGCGCGCGAGTAGGTGAGAAAAGCATCCCCTACTCGATTGTACATGGTCGATAGTATATTATTTTTATATAACAGCAAATTTCAGACAGCCAAAGGGATGTAAAATAGCTTTGGCTGTCTGAATTATAATATTTCATTTACTTAGTGGATTCTACATTCTTGTATGGATTCATTTAAGGACAGCATACGGGCGTCCAACATCTCTACAATATCAGCACATTCTTTGAGATCGGTTCTAATATGTTCTGGCGCATTACCCTCGAACTTGTAATATATTTTATGCTCTAAGCTTGCCCAGAAATCCATGGCAATCGTCCGAATCTGAATTTCCACCTTTGTCTCCACTGGTCCGTCTGACAGATAAATTGGCACAGATACCACAAGATGATAGCTCTTGTAGCCATTTGGCTTAGGTGTGGCGATGTAGTCCTTTATCTGCAGCACACGCACATCGCTCTGATTGCTGATCATCTCCGCGATTGTGTAAATGTCCGAGGTAAAAGAGCAGATAATACGAATCCCGGCAATATCACTTAAATGCTGTACCATGCTGTCGATATTAACTTCATGCCCGTTGCGCTTCAGCTTCTTGACGATGCTTTCAGGGGATTTGATCCGAGATTTCACATGCTCGATTGGATTATAATTATGCACATGAAGAAATTCATCATTTAGAATTTCAATCTTTGTATTGATCTCTTTTAATGCAGAATTATACAAGAACATCATAGTCTGCCATGTGTCCACCTCAGCGAACCTCTCTGGTTTCTCCATTTCAACAACACTCCCTTTTCCCCAAATATCCTCTCTGATAAAGAAATACCTCCTTATTTATAGTATAACATATTTTGTATTATTGGCGAGAAATTTTTATAAAAAATATGCATAAATATTCTACCAATATTTTATATATATTAGCATGGCCGACAACAGCAGCCACAAAATAAATTCCAGAGCATCAGCCTGTAGCAGCAGTCTCCGAAGTTAATCACAGGATATCCATATCCTTCTCCCATATGGCGGTACCATTGTCCGCCGGACTCAAGCTGCTGCAAAAATGAAGCATATTCTCTGTTGGATGGCTCCATCCTCACCGCTTGTCTGGCGTGATCGAGCGCTAAAATATTATTTCCAGCACCGGCGTTTGCAATGCCGCTTAGATAGTACCATCTGGCATTTCTTTCTTCTATATTGGACAAGACATGAAGGGCTTCTTTAAAATATCCTGAGCGAATATAATTGTAGGCAGCCTGAAGCTCCACAGAGCCATTTTCATTTTGCTGGTAGCTACCAAAGCCTCCAGTCTGATAGGAGCCTGAGGTAGTGCCGCCTCTTTCCCGCATATCCATTATCTGCGTATAAGCTTGTTGAATCTCCTTAAATTTTGCCTCCGCTTTGTCACGATCTGGATTGTTGACATTGGCGTCGGGGTGGTAGATACGGCTTAATTTTCGATATTGTTTTTTTATTTCATCGTTTGAGGCATCTCTTGGCACACCAAGCACCTTATAAGGATCTGCAATCATAATTTTTTGCCATGTTCCTCCATGTTCTGTAATTTTATTTTTGTTCCCTCATACCGTGCCCATATGCCAGAATATAAGATATTTCGAAGAATATCGGCGTCTGTGAGCACAGGCAGGCACTCAAATTCTTTCGCACAGGCAGCAGCCATCATAGTTAGAATATCCTTCACCATCTGTGTAAAATTAGGAGTATTTTCATAATAAATAAGAGGATTATAATTCCCACTTTTTTTATCTTTATGTAGATCTTCCCAAGCGTCACATAAATAGATAAATTTACCCAGATAAAAACCCAGTTGATATAATCCTTCTGCCCATTCATCTTCCTTTACAGCGAAGATTCTTCCAAGCATCTCTCCCGTGTAGCCAGCGGCAGTATCAAGATCCTTAACATGCTCCTTTTCACAGGCGAGAAGCTTTTCCATATACTGTGTCAGAGCAGCACTTTGTGAGGGATATGCGGCGGCAATTTTTTTGCAGGAATTTTTTAGTACCTTTGTCATGGCGAGGGAGGACAATTTTTTTTCGTCATTCCAATCATCTTTTAGATTATAGTAAGAAAGAAGGACATCCATATCCGCTGCATATTGTGTAAATTCATTGGAGAGGCTGGGAAGCTTTTTCACCGGATGAAGAGGGCAACGAAATTGTGTCTGTAGGGTCACAGGCTCGTATAGTCCGGTTAGAAGAATAACCAGAAAGGTCATATCATAGGTTAGAGTCAGTCTGGAAAGCTCTCCGTGCCGTTTGGAGAGCTCTCGGCATAAGCCACAGTAGTAGGCATGATATCGGTTATAATCCTTGATTTTTAGTTCATCCTTGTGTATGGTAATATATCCAAACATAGCAGATCAGCTCTTTTTTATAAATTCGGTTCTGCATTTGGGGCAGGAGATGCTTATTTTTCCTTTTCCACGCGGAATCCGTATTTTTTGTTTGCAGGAGGGGCAACGGTAAATATGATATGCTTTAAGCTGGACAAGATATTGTTTTTTAGAGCGAAAAAAGCTGGATACCTTGCCAGAATAGTTGAGATATTTCATATTTTCCGAATAACGGCGGCTGTGATTTTTGGACAACATTCGATAATAGCTGAGGACAATAAGTAAGATAGCTAATAAATTACATACAGGGCTGTGAAAGAGCATGGAGAGTACCATGCATACAATAGCAGCAACGAGCAAGAACTGTCCCAGTTGATCCGCGCCGTAGCGCCCTACCATAAAGTGTTGTAATTTTTCTCTCATAATAATCCCCATTTCTGCGCTGATGTGGCGCATCAAACATTTTTGCTGCACATTTGGCAATTATGTGTAGGAGCCAATTTTGAGCATAGCCTCCTCGACAAATTTCTCTGCAAGCGCATAATCATCCTCATTGGGATGCAGCAGAGCTGTGTCAAAGTTGCGCAACATCTGTCTGGCAAGCCCATCGTGATTGCCATGCTCCAAAAGCTCCTGATATTTGTTACGGATGTGCATTGGCATCTTGCCTTGGCACAAAAAGGCTCCCAGATACAAGTTATCATCAGGGATAAAGGCATTGACCTGCTTTTCAATTCTCTCATAATAGGCAGGATCGTTTCCCATGCCACAGGTTCCAAACAGTGCTATATTTTTGCCGTGAAGCTCTGACAAATAATCAAGAACTTCAAAGCTGCAGGTTCCGCGATTTGTCCAGAAGCCAATAAAATAGGTTTCTGCCAAATCAAGCGGGGTATCTTTGTTAAGTCGCTGAATTTCCTTATCTCCATCTGGAATTGCTTCATAAATCGCAGTAGCCAGCTTTTCTGTATTTCCAGTTTGGCTGACAAAGAGCACTTCGTATTGCATATCCTATCACCCTCTAAACTAAGATTAAAATGGAATCTTCACTTTTAATCTTAGCCTTTATGAGAGCAATAGTCAAATTAACAATTCATATTGTTTATAAAATTTGTGTGAAAAGCTATTTATAGCTTGATATTTTTTAACAGCGCGCCAAGGCCAGTTCCCACTGTCTCCGAGCGTGGAAGCTCATAGTCTAATTCTTCTTTTGCCTCCTCTGCCACATCGAGAAGTGCCTTCATGCTAAGGCTTATTTTGCCATTGTCGGTTGAGATGATTTTTGCCTTTACTTTTTGTCCCACAGAAAGAACAACAGAGGGGGATTTAATTCTCTTTTCTGATATTTGAGAGATGTGGATTAAGCCAGATACGCCATTATCCAATGTGACAAAAGCGCCATAAGGCTTGATGGATTCTACAACACCTTCCACAACACTTCCAACGGAGATGGATGCAACCTTTTCCTTCTTTTCCTTCGCCAGCTTTTCCATCGCTGGTTCTTTTGCTGAGAGCACAAGTCTCTTTTCTTCTTCATCTGCCGTGATAATCACAGCATCAACGGTCTTGTTCAGCCACGCTTCTGTGTCTTCCACATAAGAGACATCCAGCTTGGATGCTGGGATAAAGCCGCGGACACCTTCTACATAGACAATCACACCTTTGTTGACAATGCCGCCGATCTTGACCGGAAGAACCGTTTTTTGTTCCATATACTCGCGCAAAGTGTTCCATGCGAGAAGCTCTGGATCGTCCTTATCTTCTCTACCACGGCGGATCTGCTTAAAAGAAGCCTCCAGTTCCTCCTTGTAGTCCTCCATAGATTCCATTTTCATGTCTTCGCTCATAATTTCCTCCAATCTTGCCGCAGAATACAGCATTTAGTAGTTTTGTTGATTTAGAGTATAACATAAGAATGATAAAATTTCAAAAAAATCTTGTAAACTTAAGGAAAATACCATATTATCTTAATATAACCATGTAATGGAGAGGGGGAGAGCTTGCTTATGGGAGAGAGAAAAACGCCGATCATTGTGATTGGACATAAGAATCCAGATACAGATTCCATATGCTCTGCGATTGCATATGCCAATCTTAAGAGAGTATTGACAAAGGGAAACTATGTGGCGAGAAGAGCTGGGCAGTTAAATGAGGAGACACAATATGTGTTAAATCGTTTTGGTGTAAAAGCGCCAGAATATATTTCGGATGTGGGAACTCAGGTAAAGGATATTGAGATACGTGAGACGGTAGGAGTCTCTAAGGATATTTCTCTTAAGAAAGCATGGACATTGATGAAGGATAATAATGTGGTGACATTGCCCATCACGAGGCAGAAGAAGCTGGAGGGACTGATTACCATCGGTGACATAGCGACTTCTTATATGGATGTTTATGACAGCAGGATTCTTGGCAGGGCAAAGACTAGCTATCAAAATATTGTTGAGACACTGGAAGGAAGTGTGGTGGTAGGTGATGCAGACGCCTATTTTACAGAGGGAAAGGTGTTGATAGCGGCGGCGAATCCTGATTTGATGGAAAGCTATATTGAGAAAAATGATCTGGTGATACTGGGAAATCGCTATGAATCCCAGCTCTGCGCGATTGAGATGAACGCTTCCTGCATTGTGGTGTGTGAGGGTGCTTCTATTTCTCTTACCATAAAAAAGCTTGCAGAAGAGCACGGCTGTACCATTATCAGCTCTCCACATGATACTTACACGGTGGCGCGCCTAATTAATCAGAGTATGCCAATCAGCTATTTTATGCGGACGGATTCCTTGATTACCTTTCAGACAGATGATTTTACAGAGACAATCAAAGAAGTGATGGCAAAGAAGCGTCACAGAGATTTTCCTATTTTAAATAAAAGAGAAGATTATATTGGCATGATTTCCAGAAGAAATCTCCTTAATATGGCAAAGAAAAAGATTATATTGGTTGATCACAATGAGAAGAGCCAGGCGGTGGATGGCATTGAAAATGCAGAGATTTTGGAAATTATCGATCACCATCGCCTTGGAAGCTTGGAGACAATTTCACCAGTATTTTTTAGAAATCAGCCGCTTGGCTGTACAGCTACAATTATCTATGAGATGTATCAAGAATCTGGGGTACCGGTAGATAAAGTGACAGCGTCCCTTCTCTGCGCAGCCATTGTCTCAGATACATTGATGTACCGCTCCCCAACCTGCACACAGAAGGATAGGGATACAGCGGAAAAGCTTGCCGCCATTGCGCAGCTTAATGTGGAGGAATTTGCAAGAGATATGTTTAAGGCGGGAAGTAATCTGTCAGCAAAATCACCAGAGGAGATCTTTTATCAAGATTTTAAAAAATTCTCCATCAATGATATTTCCTTTGGCGTGGGGCAGATCAACTCGATGAGTGATACAGAGCTTGCGGGAATCCGGCAGCGTCTGGTTCCTTATATGGAACAGTCATGGCAGAGCCACGGTGTGGAAATGATATTCTTTATGCTTACAGATATTGTGAAGGAGTCAACAGAGCTTATCTTTATGGGAAATAATGCAAGTGAGCTTATTATATCTGCCTTTAACAGCCAGCCAGAGAAAGAAAGCTTTATCTTGCCGGGAGTAGTATCCAGAAAGAAACAGCTGATACCAGCCATTATGGCAGCAATGCAGCAGTAAAAGAGTGAATATAAATGTGTCTTTGCGTTGCTTGGCACAGAACCATTTGATAGAAAAGCAGCGCAGAAATGAGGAAATGTTATGGCAAAACAAAGCTGGAAGCCGGGAAATATGTTATATCCAGTTCCTGTCGTTATGGTGAGCTGCCAGAGAGGCGAAGAAAAGCCCAATATTATCACAGTGGCATGGGCGGGCACAATCTGTTCAAATCCACCTATGCTCTCCATCTCGGTACGCCCGGAGAGATATTCATATCCTATTATAAGAGAGACAGGAGAATTTGTTGTAAATCTAGTGACAAGATCGCTTGCCCGCGCGGCAGATTATTGTGGGGTGGAATCTGGCAGTAAGGTGGATAAATTTGCACAGATGAAGCTTACACCCTGTGTATCCCAGCTTGTAAAGGCACCGGGAATTATGGAAAGCCCTGTCAATATGGAATGTCGAGTGACAGAGGTAAAAGAGCTTGGATCACACCATATGTTTTTAGCTGAGATAATAAATGTAAATATCAGTGAGGAATATCTGGATGAACATGGGAAATTTCATCTAAATGATGCAGGTATGGTGTCCTATTCTCACGGAGAATATTTTGTGTTAGGAGAAAGATTAGGAGGATTTGGCTATTCTGTCAAAAAACGAAAATAAACGCGGAACAGGAGGGGTGTAGATGAGGATCAGCAACCTGCGTATTAGAAATTTTCGATCCATCCGAAATTTGCAGTTGGATGAGGTGGATTATGCATGTATTCTGGTAGGCAAGAATAATACTGGAAAGACGGTGGTTCTGGATGCCATACGTGCCGTGGTGGGGGATTATAAGGTTGAGAAAAAGGACTTTAATCAGAGACGTCGGCCAGTCGAAGTTGGATTGGGACTGGAATTTAAGAAGGAGGATCTGCAGATCCTGTACGATCGTGCTGAGGTGAGCAGATACAGGGATTATGAGGACTGGGAGAGGGACTTTAAGGAGAAGCTTCCTTCTTTTCAAGACGGCGTTCTCACTTTTACATGGGTGATGTATGAGAATGGAACCTGCTTCTTCTGCGATGGCTTCGAGCGCCATAATCCTTATATTGTGTCAGTTCTTCCTAAGATCTATTATATTGACAGCAGCAGAAATCTGGAAGCTGTGGAAAAGGATTTCCTTCATGTGCAGATTGATAAGGAGCAGATGCTAAGTCTAAAGGATGAGCGTTGTATGCTGGACGAGGGAAAACGCTGCAATGATTGCTTTCAATGTATGAAAGGAATTAACCAAAAAAGGCCAGAAGAATTGTCTGTGATAGAGACGGCGCGCTTGATGGAATATAAGCTTTACCATGTAAATATGAAGGATTTCTCAGAGAATGTAAATCGCTGTTATCACCGAAATAGTGGCAAGAATCAAGATATTCAGTATAAATTTAATTTTAGCTTCGATCAAGTGTTTAAAATAGACACTGTGCTTCATAATCTGGACAGAGACAGAGACGAAAATATGCATGAGGCAGGTGCAGGAACCAGAAGCATCTATATTTTATCACTGCTGGAAGCATATATCAGTGCAGAGAGCTCTCTTCCAAGTATTATTATGATTGAAGCTCCTGAGATCTATCTTCACCCTCAGCTTCAGAAAGCGACAGGCGAGATACTATATCGTCTGTCAAAGAAAAACCAAGTGATTTTTTCCACTCATTCACCCAATATGATCTTTAATTTTTCCAGCAAACAGATCAAGCAGGTATGTCTGGATGAAGACTACTGCACAATCGCGCGGGAGGATGTGGAGATCAATCAGATTTTGGATGATTTGGGTTATGCGGCAAACGATCTGATGAATGTAAGCTTTGTATTTATTGTGGAGGGAAAACAGGACAGAAGCCGGCTGCCATTATTGCTGGAGAAATATTATAAAGAGATATATGATGAAGATGGAAAACTGCAGCGTGTCTCTATAATCACAACAAATAGCTGCACAAATATAAAAACCTATGCAAATTTAAAATATATGAACCAGCTCTATCTCAAGGATCAATTTTTAATGATACGGGACAGCGACGGCAAGAAGCCAGAATATCTGGTAAAGCAGCTTTGTAGCTACTACAGCAATCGAGAGGCGGAGGATAAAGGATATATACCGCGGGTGACGCCAAAGAATGTGTTAGTATTAAAATATTATTCCTTTGAAAATTATTTCCTTGATCCAGCGGTTATGACCAAAATTGGTGTGGTGAAGAGTGAGGATGAATTTTATAATATTCTTTTCCAAAAATACAAAGACTATCTTTATCGCCTAACCAGTGTAAAAAGAATGCAGCGTGTAATTGGAAAGCGAATTAACACAAAGAATGATGTAATAGAAAATATGGAAAAATTCCGTATATTTGTCCGTGGGCATAATTTATTTGATATATTTTATGGAAAATATCATGGTGACAGTGAGACAGAAATATTAAAGAAATACATTGAGGTCGCACCCAGAGAGTGTTTTCAGGACATTTTAGATGGCATCGATCGCTTTGTATATTTTGAAAATAGGAAAAAAGATATAAAATAAAAGTTTTTGGTTTATTTTGGCAAAGAATTTCTTGATTTTTTTTTCAATATAGTATACACTATACTTTAGGATCGAAGGACAAAAAACACCAGTTTTTCGGTCCTAAATAAAAAATCACTTTGTATCAGGATGTGTAAAACAAAACTACTAATCCAATTAATAGGAGGGAACGATGGCAGGCGGACGCTTTGAAGTATTAACAGCATCAGAGACATTAGTAATGAAATGTATCTGGGATTCAGAAAAGGAGATGTCTCTGGCAGATATCTTTGAGATGGTGAATACACAATACCACAAGGAATGGAAGTATCAGACTGTGTCAACATTTTTGGCGAAGATAGTGCAAAAAGGCTTTATCAGAGCTAGGCGAGAGGGACACAGAGTAATATATGAAATTCTGATATCTGAGGATGATTATAAGGCTCAACAAGCAGAAGAATTTGTTAATTTTTGGAACAGGGGATCTGTGGGACAATTCTTGACAGCATTTTACAAGGAGAAAAGAGTTACCAAAGCTGAGCTTGAGGAGTTAAAGAATACCATTGAAGGATTGGATGAATGAAATTTGTTATGTCGTTTTATTTTCAACGCTGGCAGGTACCGTAGCATATTTGATATGGAAAAGGTTGGCGTGCAAGCTGCAGGAAAACAATAAGCTGAAATATGTCTATCCAATGCTGCTGGTGACAGTAGGCTTTTATTTGATACCAGTTTTTTACTTGGTTATCAAGCTGTTTTTATATTTTAATAAGCAAAATTTAAGCTTTGAGTCCTTATTTCTGTGGACGCCTTCCATCCAGTATTCAAGGGCTCCTATTGTGGCTGTGTGGGTTATTGGAATGGTAATTTTTACCATCCATTTGGCATGTGATAACATGCAAGTGAATAAACACCTTATCAGTATTTTTCCGGCAGAGCCGGAGGTGATAGAACGAAAAGATAAAATAGCGAAGGAGCTTGGTATTCGTCAAAATATTAGCGTGTATAGAGGCTATGGCGTAAGCTCACCTATCGTCATAGGTGTTTTTCAGAAAAGGATATACCTTCCTGTTGAGGATTTTGAAGAAAAAGAGCAGGAAGTTATTCTTTATCATGAGATGGTACATATCAAACAATTTATAGTTGGAGTGA
>CAMUFS010000008.1 GCA_947088195.1 uncultured Clostridia bacterium | reverse complement strand
AAGCACAAAAAAATAACCCGGCAAGCTACTATCTCCTGAACCGGGCAGTTTTTTATGTGAGCCGCCTTGTTTCTTCACAGAAAGAACGGGATTTTGTCAAGACAAACTATAACGACATGAAACGTGTTTTCAGTATTTGGGTACTAATGAACATGGACGAAAACAGCATGGATTATGTGCATCTGACAGATGATAAGTTGTTAGGTTCTTATCCGTGGAAAGGCGGGCTTGACCTGCTGAATATCGTCCTGATTGGTATAGCAAATGAACTTCCAGAGCATGATGATAAATATGAGCTGCATCGTCTATTGAGTACGCTTTTGTCAATGGAGCTGTCCGTTGATGAAAAGTTTGAAATCATGGAAAAAGAGTACAGTATTCCGCTAGATGATAGAATAAGAGAGGATGTGAACGAGATGTGTAATTTATCACAGGGAATCAGGGAAAAAGGGAGAGCCGAAGGAGTAGAAAAAATTATTTTAAATATGCACAGGAAAGGATATACGTCTGAACAGATAGCGGAAGTTGTTGAAAAGAGTGTCAGTGAAGTAGAAGCTGTCATTCAGAAAAGAGAGCCTGTACTGGCATAATCATACAGTAACTTAATAACAGAAACAGTAAAGCAGTGAACTAAGTTTTTATAAAAATAGTTCGCTGCTTTTTCTGTTTTCAGGAAGAAAGACAGTCAGATTTGATTCCATGTTATGCATCCGGGTGTTGTATTTTGAAACCGAATGGTTTATAATATATAACAATAACTTGAGATGTAAAGAACGGAGTACAAGAATGAAAACATCCGACATGATACGGGAATTATGCAGCAAAAATGGCATCAGCATATCAGACGAAGGATTCTGTAAAAAATGCGGAGAACGTATTGGGCGTTGCTGTGATTAAGACGAGAAAGGAATGAATCTATGGGGTATGAGAAAAACACACTTGCACGGAAGCCAGATAAGTCCAGCCTTCTTTGCGCAAATGGATGTAGGTAATATCCGTACACCATTTCTGACTGATGGTTTTTGTCTCAAAATCACGTTTCAGGATATTTCTTTTATCATCTGGGACAGTTCCGTGATTTGCATGATGATTATATTTTTAGTAGGGGAAAGCTGTTTTACCCATCCACTGATAGTGCTCCGATTTACGCCATATTCACGTTCCAGTTGTGGATACGAGGCTCCTCTGGCATTATACCGATCTACAATCTGCTGCTTGAATTTCGGAGTATAAGATTTTTGATTCTTAGTCATGTTGGGCATATGATAGAGCAAAAATCTGACAAGAGTGGACATAAAGGAAGGTAAATCTTGTATTATAAAGGTATGATAGAAATATAGACGGAACATAAAGGGATTGCAGACCTTGAAACATATCTTTGCATGGTAAGGACATTTTTCTAAAAGAAGATTTTAGAGAAATGTCTTTTTGTTGTTATAGATTTTTTTGAAGCTGCGTGTTGTCATAGACAAATGAAAAATGTCCTAAATAAATAGAGAAATGAAATTTTAGGACAGGGAATGTGTTCTCAGGACTAATTTTACAAAAATAGATAGAAGATGTAGTAAAGTATGGGTGCTTCAAAAAATATTACGCTGTGTTGAAAGGATTGCAATACAGGCAGAAGGAAAAGGAGAGATTTATGATGAAACAAGTAAAAAAAGTAGTCATATGGATTATGATTTTGACAATGTTAACTGTTATGATGACCAGATGCGGAACAGGTGAAAAAACAGAAACAGGAACGACATCAGATGGTGAAGCGGAAACACTGGTAACGGATTCTAAGAGAAACATTGTAACGGAGGCTGGGTTATTTTATGAATGAAAGGGGATTTAAAATGAGAGAAGAAGGCTATCTGAATGATTTATTCGTTTCATTATTGGTAAAAGAGGATTGCAGCAGGCCATCCTTTTTTGATACACAAACGCAAGGAGAATATGAGAGGGAAAAGTGGTCGATTATAATGTTGCAGAAACAGTTTTCAGAAAAAATTTGATATATAGCAGACGCAAAAATAGAAAAGTAGAAAGTAAAAGAATTGTATAGTCAGTCAGTTAAATGTATGATAAACTGATATATGGCAGGATAACTTTTTGGTATTTTTTCAGCATAGATCAATACAAAAGAGTTATTCTTTTTTTACAAGGGATCTCAAACAGTACAAAAGTCATGGATTTGATAGGATGAGAGGGATGCATATGTATAAGCTATTGATCGTTGAAGATGAGAGAGTGATCGCACAAGGAATCGCAAAGAGTAATCCATGGGAAGAGTGGGGATTCGAGGTTATGGGAATCTGCGCAAACGGGGAGGAGGCAGTGGCGTTTATTAATGGGGACAAGCCAGATCTGGTGCTCTCTGATATCAGGATGCCCAAGATGGATGGGATTGCGTTGATGCAGTATCTCAATGCACAATATCCAGAGATCAAGATTGTTATCCTAAGCGGGTATAACGACTTTGAGTATCTTCAGATGGCAATCCGAAATCATGTGGCAGAATATCTGCTAAAGCCGACGCTACTTGAAGAATTTGAGCAATTATTTCGGAAAATGAAAGACGTGTTGGATGAGGAACAGCAGCAGCGGGCAGAGCAGGAATTATATTGGAAGTGTAGAGAGTTCAACGCGCTTCTGAAAGGGTATGGATACAGTGAGGAGTTTGTAGAAAAGTTTTTTTATCGCCGGGATACTGACTCATATCGCGTTGTCCAGCTTTGTATACAGAAGAATGGTGGAGGCGGCAAGGACGAGAATATTGTACATAATAAGGAATGGCGTTATCAGAAAAAACAGTCTGTTGTGGAGATTGTCAATAAATATCTGCAGGACAGTGAAATGAGTGGATTTTTTCTTTGTAATTATGAAGATTTCATTATAGGAATTTTATGTATTGACGAGGGGACAGCGGAGCGGGAGATTGAAGACAGGATTCTGGCGATGATGGATGTGGCAGAGGATGGAACAGGGCTTTTACTACACTGTGCAATCAGTAGTCTTTGTGGAGATTACAGAATGCTTCCGCAGTGCTACGAGCAGACAAAGTATTGTATTGGTCAGAAGCTGTTGCTCGACACGGATGGTAGGATTATCTGGTACAGGCAGACAAGGGATGAGAAGCCTGACACCGAGTTTGACTATTTTGGAATTGGTTTTGATGAGAAGAGCATTTTGAAATATATTCTCAACCAGGATAGAGAGCAACTGGAAAAGGAGCTTACAGGGGTGTTTGACTCATTTCGGGAAATGGTGGAAAAGGGCAGTGAGTATGTGGATTTGCACTATATCAACCGTGTCTGCATGGAAGTGTTGTTTTCAGTTTCCAGGGAGATTTATCGGTATAATGTTCACCCAGAGAAGCTGATGAGTGAGCATGAATATCATTATATGGATGTATTTGACACGCCAGCGCTGGAGGGAAAGCTGGACTTTTTGATGGGGATTTTTGAGTTATTTATACAGGAGTGCAGTGCGCAGAAGGAGACAATATCTAAGACAGGGGAGCTAGCGCGGCTAGTACGGCATATTATAGATGAGGAATACATGTCCAATTTCATCTCGTTGGAGTATGTGGCAGAGAAGGTTCACAAGAATCCTTCCTATATTTCAAAAGTATTTAAAAATGAGTTTGACTGCAATTTCAGCACTTATGTGACGGACAGAAGGCTTGAGCGGAGCAAGGAGCTTTTGACAGATCATGGGGTGAAGGTGTATGAGATTGCAGAGTCATTGGGCTGGGCGGATGTTTCCAACTTTATCAAATTATTTAAAAAGAAGTTTGGCGTCAGCCCAGACGAATACCGAAAAGTGGCGGCGAGTACAGCGAAGAACAAGTGGTCATGAGGAGTGTGCATGATATGAAGAAAAAGCGCTGGAATATCAAGAAGAGAATTATGGCGGGATTTGTGGTTGTGCTCGCGGTTGTCTCGGTGGTAGTCACCCTGATGTTTCGTCAGACGGAAAATACGATGTACACAGAGTACAGAAAGCTGGTACAGAGAAGCGTGGAGAGTGCGGTGCAGAAGCTGGACACGCTGAGCCGGGAAATCTATAATATATCAGATTACTATGCCTTCAACAGCCAACTGAGTAGTTATCTGGACAAAGAGTATAAGGAGGACTCGGTGTACCAGAGAAGGGCGGACGTAATACGGATGTACCGCAATATTTTTGAGCCCTCTGATATCTTGCAGAAAAGAGAAAAAATCAGCGGAATACTCACGGCAAAGGGTGTCTTATTTAATTTTGAAGATGTCAACTGTGACGGACAGGAAGTGATCGACCGATTGGTCGCTCTTGGTGTGAATGATCCCAAGCATCTGATGCGTTTTTGCTGGTATCCGCTTCAGGACAATTTTATGGTGTCAGACAAGACGGGAGATCCACGCACGGACAAGGCAGTTTTTGGTTCCCGCAGGGTGTATTCAGTCTGGAAATCTGCCTATGTGTGCACACATATTTTCTGTATTCAAGAGGAGGATCTTTACAAGACATATAAGGAGAATGTAGTAGAATCAAAAGGGGATATCTATATTTTGGCCGGAGACGGCAGTCTGATATCGTCCAGCGATGATGAGTGTGTGGCGCGGGGAGTGGTTGATCCAATATTTCAGAACGTAATTTTGAATCGGACGGAGGATGATTTTACATGGAAATCAGACAATGGTAATTTTGAGATCTGTGTCCGCCAGTCAGAGATCAATAAGTGGCTGATAGTGGCGGTGATTCCGCGACAGAATATTACGGGGGAGATCAATGCGCTGTATCTGCGCATTTATGCGGTGCTGATCGTGTGTCTAATTGGTTGTGTTGTGATCCTGCTGCGCATGTACCATGGCTTTTTCACGCCAGTGAATGAGCTCAATCAGGCGATGTGTGAGGTGGAGATGGGAAATCTCAACGCCTATGTGAGAGAGACTGGGCGCAATGAAATCGCGGACATGATGCGCTACTATAACAATATGCTCCGCAGCATTCATGTACATGTTGTGGAGAAGCTGGAGTCGGAGCGCAGGAAGAAGGAGCTTGAATTGGAAGTGCTGGTGTCGCAGATCAATCCTCATTTCCTGTATAATACATTGGAAAATATCGTTTGGAAATCGAATGAGGCAGGGCACGCAGACATTGGACGACTTGCGGCGATGCTTGGCAGGATGTATCGTCTTTCCACGAGTGGCGGACAGATTATTGTCCCAGTAAAGCATGAGATCGAACACCTAACTGCCTACACGCAGATACAGAAAAATAGATACGGGGATACCTTTGATTTTGATTTGCGGGTTGACTATGAAGAGATTCAGAAGCTGATGACGTTAAAGATCATTTTACAGCCCATTATAGAGAATTCTTTCCTGCATGGGATGGAGGGACTAGACAGAAAGCTGAAAATCCGGTTAGAGATCAGGCGGATCGGTGATAGGCTGCAGATAAAGCTGATAGACAACGGCGTCGGAATCCCCAAGGAGCGGCTTGAACAGGTGCGGATCAGGATTCGGGGAGAGGAGCTTGTGCAGGAGCAGCGGACGGAGCTGCAGCGCAGCAGTGGAATCGGACTGCACAATGTCGCAGCGCGAATACGGCTCTATTTTGGAATTGAGGAGCCTGTCAAAATATCTAGTAAATACCATGTTGGAACTATCATTATTATACAAGTTCCAGTACTGACAAAAGAGGATTTGGATGAGAGAGGTGAATATCAACTACAAAATCACAAGAAAAACCAATAAACATAAAATTCTGCTTGTATAAATTGCACAAAAAACCCTTTATAATAGAATTATCAAATGTGAAGGGAGAAATTATTATGAGAATGAAGGGTTTCATGAAGAAAGGGATTGTGGCAGCAGTGATTGCCAGCATGACAGCGACCATGCTTGCGGGGTGTGGAAATAACAACACACAAAACCAATCCCCTACAAAGCAAGAGGGAAATACTACAACACAGACAAAGGCAAATGGCGACACACAGCCGGCTGGAACTGACAAACCATACGATGGTGTAACCTTAAAGTGGGCGCTCACAGATAATGCAGCCAGCGGTGAGGAGACACAGAAGATGGTGGCATTGATCAAAGAAAAGACGGGTATTAATGTAGAGTTCTCCATTACACCAACGTCCGCAGCGGGAGAGATTGATAAAGTGCTTGTCAGCTTGATGGCAGGTGACGACATCGATATTCTAGGAAGAACGCCGATTCAGCTTGAGGAGTTCTACAATGCAGGTGTTCTCGCACCGCTTGATGAGCTTGCAGCGAATGTGAGCTACGATATGGAAACGGTCTACAGTGGGGCTGCTGTAAAGTTTGATGGACAGACCTACGCACTTCCCGCAGAGCGTGATATCTGGCTGACCTATTATAATAAGAAAGTATTTGACGACGCAGGTATTCCTTATCCAGAGGCAGAGGGATGGACATGGGAAAAATATGTTGAGACAGCACAGAAGCTCAACGATGCAGATAAGGGTGTTTGGGGATCTTTTATCGGAAATGATGCCGTACACAGCTATATGTACGCGACACAGTCCGGCGTAAATCCCTACAAGGCAGATGGTACTTCGAACTTTGATGATCCTGCATTTGCAAAGAGCATGGAGTGGTTCTTCTCGCTGGGCAACGACCTGAAGATTCAGCCAAGCAGCGTGGAGGTAGCTTCTGGTACATATCCATATAACTCATTTATGATTGGCGACAATATTGGACTGTATGTGTGCGGTGGCTGGGTAGCAAGTACACTGACAACGCTTGAGAAGTATCCAAGAGACTGGCAGGCAGGTATTCTTCCAATGCCATATCCAGAGGGAAGTGAGCCGTCTTCATTAGTTATCGATAGCTGCTATGCAGTGCCGGCAACCAGTTCCAATAAGGGAGCAGCATTTGAGGCGATCAAGTGTATTGCAGAGTACAAGTACACACTGGGCTATGGACGTATTCCGGCAAAGACATTGACAGAGGAAGAGGCGCGTTCTTACATCGAAGAAACTCTTGTTCCTATGTTTGCACATGATGGCATCACAACAGAAGACTTTATGGCAGGATGGTTTGATTCAAGCAGAAATTACATCAGTGAGAAGATTGTAGGAACGGCTGACACAGTTATCAACCAGATTGTCACAGAGGAGAGTCTGATGTATGGACAGGGTGCAAAGAGCCTTGAAGATACCATGTCTTCCATTAAGTCTAGAGCAGATGAGGCGATCAAGGAAGCACAGGCGGAGTAAAAGTGATTCTTATAGTGAAAATATAAAGTCTGTAGACGGCTTGAAAGAGCATGAAAGGAGTGCTGTATGCCTGCAGTACTCCTTTTCGTACCTTTTTTCAGACTGCTGCAGACCGGAAATGGAGGCAGTATGAAGCAGAATAAGGTAAAAATAAAAATGTCTCAAGCGCAGAAGAAGGAAAATCGTGCAGGATATTTCTTTATCACACCATATCTGATTTTTTTCACGATCTTTACAGGGATTCCTTTTCTGATGGCGATCGGAATGTCCTTTTTGAATATCAAATATATCACAAGACTAGATAATCTGAAATTTGTCGGGTTGAAGAATTTTGTGAAAATTTTTACAAACAAGGAGATTTTAAGCTCCCTGTGGCGGACCTTCGGCTATGCGCTGGTATATGTGCCACTGATTATGGTACTTGGATTTGGGCTTGCCGTAATTCTCAACAAAGGTGTCTACGCAAAGAACGCGCTGCGCGCGACAGTATTTATGCCATACGTATCAAATATCGTGGCGGTAGCTGTGATCTTTAAGGTTTTGCTCGGAAGCAACAGTCCAATTATCCAACAGCTGCGATCATGGGGATTTGATCCACCGTTGCTTTTGCAGGATCTGAAGCTTGCGCTGCCCACGACAGCCGCGATCGCGGTCTGGAAAGGGCTTGGTCTGAATATGGTTGTCTATCTGGGCGCATTGCAGGGTGTTCCCGCGGAGCTTTTGGAGGCAGCGCAGATTGATGGTGCCACAAAGTGGAAGCGCATCCGTCATGTAGTGCTCCCAATGGTTTCCCCAACCACATTTTTCCTGCTGATCAGCTCTATTATTAGCTCGCTGCAGAACTTCACAATTATTCAGGCACTGACAGAGGGAGGTCCGGGGCAGGCTACTACTGTGATGAGCGTCAATATCGTCCGCACTGCATTTATGAAATATGACACCAGTCTTGCAAGTGCGATGGCGCTGGTAATGTTTGTAATTGTTATGATCATTACGCTGATTCAGTGGTATGGTCAGAAGAAATGGGTCAATTATTAAGGAGGGATTGTTATGGCAGAGAAAGAAAAAGTATATAAAATATTGTTGACACTGTTTATGGCAGCCTTCGGTCTGATATGTATTTTCCCATTTATCTTTATGATTTCCTCGTCCTTTAAGATCAGTGCAGATGTTATGAAGTTTCCATTTCATCTGATACCAGAGCGGTTTACTCTGGATAACTTTATCGGACTGTTTACCAACGGCATGTACAATTTCCAGAAATGGTATATGAACACAATCGTGATGACGGCACTTTGTATTATTATCAAGATTTTCTTTGTCAGCTTTACCGCTTATGGCTTCTCCAAGATTGACTTCAAGGGGAGAGATACGATCTTTTTGATATTGCTGTCAGCTATGATGATTCCAAGTGATATTATGATTCTGCCGCGATATATTATTTTCAAGAATCTCCATATTCTTGATACAATGTGGGCGCTGATCCTGCCAAGCTGTGTGGATGTTTACTTTGTGTTCCTGCTCCGCCAGTCGTTTATTGCGATACCAGAATCCATCAGCGAGGCAGCAAAGATTGATAGGTGTAATCATCTCCGCATTTACTGGCAGATAATCTTTCCGCTGACAAAGCCGGCGATTGCGACCATGGCACTGTTCTCGTTTACATGGGCATGGAACGATTATATGGGCCCATATCTGTACATCTCCACAATGGATAAGCAGATGTTGTCTGTCGGTGTTAAGCTGTTTTCATCGGGTTTGATTCAGGATTATGGTTCTCAGATGGCAGCAGCTACGATCGTGCTGATTCCAGTACTGGTGGCATTCCTGTTCTGTCAGCGCTTCTTTATCGAAGGTGTGGCAAGCAGTGGTGTGAAGGGCTAATGTAGTATACTATAAAAAAGGAGACTGGATGGCATATGATAAAGGATTGGTTCAAGCATGCGAAGCTAGGGATCTTTATGCACTGGGGAATTTATGCGGTGGATGGCATTACAGAATCATGGAGCTTTGGGAGTGGCACGATCTCATATGACGAATATATGAAGCAGCTAGACGGTTTTACCGCTTCCAAGTACGATCCACGCAAGTGGGCGGCGCTCTTTAAGGAAGCAGGCGCACGGTACGCTGTGCTGACAACAAAACACCACGATGGTGTGTCGCTTGCGGACACAGCACACACCGATCTGAATGTAGCAAGGCGAACACCGGCAGGCAGGGATCTACTAGCACCTTACTGTGAAGCGCTTCGGGAAGAAGGGTTGAAGGTTGGGTTTTATTTTACCAACACGGATTGGTCTAATGTGGACAATATGCGTGTGATTTTGGATAAGAGCGAGGAGGAAGTCCTCGCAATGCGCAAGGAGGCTGTGGACTACCATGCAATGTACACAGAGATGTGCAAAATTGATAAAAATGAGGGTACACAGAATCCGGCGGAGCTTGAGGAAGCGTGGGCGCGCTTTATGAAGCAGTACCGGCTGGGCATTAGGGAGCTGATGACAAAATACGGCGATATTGATGTGATGTGGTTCGATGTGATGCTGACAAGAAAAGGCTTCTCGTGGGAGACAGACAAAGTGCGTGAGATGATACGTGAGCTGAATCCAGATACCATGGTGAATGCACGTTTAGTGGGACAGGGGGACTATGAGACCCCGGAGCTATATATTCCGTTAAGACCACTTAAAGAGCACTGGGAGCTTTGTAGCACCTTTAATAATTCATGGGGATACCAACCGCAGGATGTACAGTATAAGGATATCCGGCAGATCGTGCGCATGTTGACCGCGTGCATTTCCAAGGGTGGAAACCTGTTGATCTCCTTTGGCCCAACACCTGAGGGAGAGATACCGGAGGCGGTGGCGGAGAAGATGCGGGAGCTAGGAAAGTGGACGCACAGGTATGAGGAGGCGATCTATCCGACAGAGCAGGGCATTGCGCCAGAATATTTTCACGGCGATAGCACGTTGAGTGCAGATAGAAGGACGTTGTATCTGTTCTGCAACGACAAGCCAAATGGATTTTTGCTGCTAAATGGTATTAAAAACAGAGAGATGACGGTATTTTCTATGACAAGCGGCAGAGAGCTGAATCACACACTCACTGGCGGCGCGCCGTGGCTCGGGATGCCCGGACAGATTTGGATCGAGGTGCAGGAAGAGGATATGGATGAGATCTGTACGGTTATCAAGGTGAGGTTTGAGGAACCGATCGACATGATACCATGTGACGAAGAGAAGAGTTCTGTAGGTGGGGCATGTTAATTTGCCAGCCTGCGAAATGGGCAGATAGGAGTTGGAATTAATTGAAAAAAGAATCAGGAATCCGTTTTTTGTTCCTGCTGTGCTGGTGTTCTTACTTTTGTGCTTACCTTGGGCGGCTGAATTACTCAGCCGCCTTGACAGATATGATTCGATCAGAAGGGTTTAGCAAGGGGGAGGCAGGACTGATTGGAACGGCATTTTTCTTTGCCTATGGGGCGGGACAGTTTGTCAGTGGCTTTTTGGGTGATCGATTTCCGGCAAAATGGTTGGTTTTTACAGGACTGTGCTCATCAGGTATCTGCAATTTGTTGATGTCATGGAGCAGAGGCATCGGTTTTATGATAGGGGTCTGGTGTATCAATGGGCTTGTGCAGGCGCTTATCTGGTCTCCAATGCTGCGGCTTGTCACCGATTATTGCAGAGCGGAGGTTCGGGCAAAGCTGTGTGCTGCGCTAAACAGTGCTGTGCCGGTGGGGACGATGGCGGCTTACGGGATCACGGCGGTGGTGCTTAGCATGTCTGGTTGGCGGTCGGCGTTTTTGCTTGGTGGCGTGTGTCTGCTTGTAATGTCGCTGATATGGTTTTTTGGCATTGCGCGGGTAGAGCGGACAATGACAGTAGCGGTGCAGGAAAATCATGTGCAGGTACCGCACCAGGCGCAGCGGACGGCAGCGAAAACGGACACAAAACTGGGAAAAATACTGCTGCAATCAGGGCTGGTTCTGCTTCTTGCTGCATTGTTTGTGCAAGGAGCATTAAAGGATGGTGTTACGACGTGGATTCCTGTCTATATCCAGGAGACCTATGGTGTCAGCCCAATTCTTGCCGTGGCGGGAACTATGGTGATACCACTGTGTAATCTGGTCGGTGTCTGGCTGGCATCGGCCGCGTGCCGTCATATGGAGAGCAATGAGATCAAAATCTCGGCAGGATTTTTTGCAGTCTGCGCGGTGGCGTTAGCCGTGCTGTGGCTGAGCTCTGGCAGGAGCATGATAGCTTCGATGGGAATGTTGGCGCTGTCAACGACATTTATGATGGCGGTGAATACCATGCTCACGGCAGTGCTTCCGTCCTGCTTTGGTGTAATCGGAAAGGCATCATCCATGTCAGGTCTGCTCAATTCTGCGGTGTACACGGGCGGGGCAGTCTCCGCCTACGGCATCGGCAGTATGGCAAGCTATTTTGGATGGACGGCTACAATTCTGATCTGGGCTGTGATGGCGGCAGTCTCCGTGCTGATCTGTGGTTTTGCCGCCGGAAAATGGGGCATATATCGCAGGAAGCTGTTAAGGGAGAGAAACTGAGGCTTTGTGCATACGAAAGCATGGAAGAAATGTGCCAGAAATCATCTGGGAATTTGGTACAAATAAGGAGAGAGAAATGTCAGAACGTATTTATTTACTGCCAAAAGAAGGAAATGTTTACAAGGCAAATCTGCACTGTCACACGATTCACTCAGACGGGCATCTGTCGCCGGAGGAGGTTAAGGCAGCGTATAGGGAGCAGGGCTATCAGATTGTGGCAATCACGGATCACAGACATTATCAGTGGCATAGACAGCTGTGCGATCAGAACTTTCTGGCGTTGGCTGCCATGGAGGTCGATATCAATGAACACTTTAAGAGGCCAGGTGATTTTTCGAGGGTAAAGACATACCACATTAATTTATATGACGCTCTGCCAGAGCAGTTCATCGAAGAGAAGCAGGGGGATCTGCTCCCGGAGCGCAGGTACAACGACACAGATTATATCAATGAATATATCCGAAAAATGAAAGAATATGGCTTTTATGCCTGCTACAATCACCCTTACTGGTCCCTGCAAAATTATGATGACTACAAAAATCTGCGAGGCTTCTGGGGCATGGAGATTTATAACTATGGCTGTGAGCACGATGGTCTGTATGGGTTCAATCCACAGAGCTATGACGAGCTGCTGCGGCAGGGGAACCGCCTGTTCTGTGTTGCTACGGACGACAATCACAACCAATTTCCGTTCGGGGATCCGCTGTGCGATTCCTTTGGGGGATTTGTCATGGTGAAAGCGGAATGTTTAAGCTATGAGGCGGTGACAAGGGCGCTGCTTGGCGGAAATTTTTACAGTTCCATGGGACCAGAGATTTATAATATGTCCATAAAGGATGGTGTTCTGGAGATTGAAACCAGCCCAGTGGAAAAGATCTATGTGATGACAAGCGGCAGAAGCTGCCATAAAAAGGTGGTTTCTCCGGGCAGGGAGCTGACACAGATGTCATTTCCGCTTAATGGGACAGAGGAGTATATTCGCGTACAGATCCGAGATGGGCAGGGGCGCTATGCATGTAGCAACGCATATGAGATGCGCGGAATTGTTCCAGTGCTTCGCGAGTATGATATGACAGAGAACGGATAAGGTTAGACAGTGGGTTTTATCTGGAGGAAAGAATTGGGATATAAAATTTGAATTGAGGATATAGAGGAAGCGTTTGAAACGAGATGGAGGAGACTATGAATGAGAATTATGGAAGGGTGACAATACCTACAGATGCGGATATGGTGGAGGAGACAAAGCAGATTGCGCAGCGCTGGGGTGCAGATGCGATCCGCGATTGCGATGGGACACAGATGCCAGATGCACTCAAATCCATGCCGGTAAAGATTTATTCGACCTATTACACGACCAGAAAGGACAATGCGTGGGCGCAGGCTAATCCCGATGAGGTCCAACAAGTGTATTTGATGACGGAGTTCTATACGGCAATGGAGGAGAATACACCTCTCAGGATACCATTGATGAAGCATCTGTACAAGGAACAGCTAAAACCGAACACGCTGCATGATATTAAGCGATGGTGGGAGGTGATTGACCGGACAACAGGTGATGTCGTGTTGCCCGAAGGATGGGACTACGAGGAGGAGAGCGGCGAAGTGGTGATTCATCAGCCATGCGCTTTTCATGAGTACACGGTTAGCTTTTTGGCGTTTATTATGTGGGATCCAGTACATATGTACAATTTTATCACAAATAGCTGGGAGAATGTGGAGCACCAGATCACCTTTGATGTGCGCCAGCCAAAGACCCAGCGCCATGTGATTGAGAAGCTGCGGCAGTGGCTGAAGGATAATCCCGACACCGATGTCGTTCGCTTTACCACATTTTTTCATCAGTTTACACTAGTATTTGATGAGCTTGCACGGGAGAAGTTTGTGGATTGGTTTGGCTACAGTGCCAGTGTAAGCCCATATATTTTAGAGCAATTTGAGACAGAAGTTGGTTATCCATTCCGGCCGGAATATATTATCGATCAGGGATACCACAACAATACAAACCGTGTGCCCTCCAAAGAATTTCGGGATTTTCAGAAATTTCAGCAGCGCGAGGTGGCGAAGCTGATGAAGGTGCTGGTGGACATTTGCCACGAGAACGGCAGGGAGGCGATGATGTTTTTGGGTGATCATTGGATTGGAACAGAGCCTTACGGGGAGTACTTCAAGGAAGTTGGGCTGGATGCTGTGGTCGGCTCAGTTGGAAACGGTGCGACATTGCGTTTGATCTCTGATATTCCAGGTGTGAAATACACAGAGGGTCGGTTTTTGCCATACTTTTTCCCAGATGTGTTCCATGAGGGCGGCGATCCGATCAAGGAGGCCAAGATGAACTGGGTGACAGCAAGACGCGCCATTCTGAGAAAACCGGTTGATCGGATTGGATATGGTGGCTATCTAAAGCTTGCTCTGCAGTTTCCAGATTTTATCCAGTATATTGAGGACATCTGCAACGAGTTTCGCCTGTTATATGAAAATGTTGGTGGACAGCAGCCATACAGCCATTTTACCGTCGGCGTTCTCAATAGCTGGGGAAAGATGCGCTCGTGGGGCACGCATATGGTGGCGCACGCAATCCACTACAAGCAGACGTATTCATATGCTGGCGTGCTGGAAAGTCTGAGCGGAATGCCATTTGATGTCCGATTTATCAGCTTTGATGATGTGCTGGAAAATCCTGCCGTGCTGGACGAGTGCAAGGTGATCATCAATGTAGGGGACGCCTACACAGCGCCAAGCGGCGGCAGCTATTGGAGGAATCCTGCGCTCTCCTGTGCCATCAAGGCGTTTGTCGCAAAGGGTGGTGGTTTGATCGGCGTCGGTGAGCCAAGCGCCTGCCAGCATCAGGGACATTATTTTGCGCTTGCCAGTGTGCTGGGTGTGGATAAGGAAGTTGGGTTTAGCCTATCCACAGACAAGTATAATTGGGAGGAGCAACCACATTTTATCACGGAAGATCGGCCGGCGCACATTGATTTTGGAGAAGGCATGAAAAATATCTATGCGCTGCCAGAGACAACGATCATTCGGACAGAAGGGCAGGACGTACAGTTGGCGGCACATACCTTTGGTGCGGGCAGAAGCGTGTATATCAGCGGTATCCCGTACTCCTTTGAGAATGCCCGTCTATTCTACCGCGCAGTGTTCTGGGCAGCGGGGGAGGAAGAACACATGAAGCTCTGGTACAGTGAAAATGATAAGATTGAGGTGAACTACTATCCAGCGACCGGAAAGTACTGTGTGGTCAATAACACCTATGAACCACAAGACACAGTGATCTATGACGGTCATGGCAGAGATACGCAGATGCATATGGAGCCAAACGGAATCTATTGGTTTGATTTTGATGGACAAAAATCTTAAATTTATTAGAAAAAAGGAAGAGTAAGGTATGGCACAGACATTTGAAACAATAAAAAAGTATCCAAGTACCTCAGAGCAATCGCTGAAAGATGCCATGAATCAGGCTGTGAAAATTGCCCGATCCAATCTAAAGGATTTTACATATAAATTCCAGTCTCCCAATACCTTCCATGGTTTTTACGAGCAGACAGAAAATGTGGAATGGACCACAGGATTCTGGACAGGCGTTTTATGGCTTGCCTACGAAAATACTGGAGACGAAGCCTTTAGAAAAGCTGCGGAGGTACATGTGGACAGCTTTTTGGAGCGTATCGAGAAAAAGATCGACGTTAATCATCATGATATGGGATTTTTATACAGCTTATCCTGTGTGGCGGCCTATAAGCTGACAGGGAATGAGACGGCAAAAAAAGCGGCTATTTTGGCAGCGGATCATCTGGCAGAACGCTATCGTGAAGTGGGAAATTTTCTTCAGGCGTGGGGAAATCCAGGAGAACCCAAGGAGTATCGTTTGATTATTGATTGTCTTTTGAATCTGCCCATTCTTTACTGGGCAACAGAGATAACGGGAGATCCTTCCTATGGTGAAAAGGCACAGAATCATATTAAAACGGCTATGAAATGTATTTTAAGACCAGATAATTCCACCTATCATACACATTTCATTGATGTAAAAACAGGAGAGCCGACGCACGGTGTGACCCATCAGGGCAATCGCAATAACTCCGCGTGGGCAAGAGGACAGGCATGGGGCATTTATGGTGTGGCATTAAGCTATAGATACTTAAAGAACCCAGAATATCTGCATATTTTCTGCCGGGTAACAGATTATTTTATAGAACATTTGCCGGAGGATTTGATTCCTTACTGGGATTTTGACTTTGATACGGGAAGTGACGAGCCGCGAGATTCCTCAGCTTCTGCGGTCGCCATCTGTGGTATTTTGGAAATGGCACAGCATCTTCCCAAAGAGACGGCAGAGCGTTATCAGGAAGCGGCGGACAAAATGTTAGAAGCACTGATTACACATTGCGCAAATACAGATCTTGCAAAGTCGAACGGCATATTGCTTCATGGAACCTATGCGAGAGATTCTAAGGAAAACACCTGCACGAACCGTGGAGTGGATGAGTGCAATACATGGGGCGATTACTATTATATGGAAGCCCTTACAAGACGTCTTAGAATATGGAATCCATATTGGTAGAAGCTTTGAAAAGGAGAGGAAAATGAAATACACGTTACAGGCCCCCAATTTTACGGTTAGTCCTTATACGGGAATGACAAGGAAGCATTGGCTGGAGCTTTGCCATTTTTATCTGGAGGGAATCTTTCAGCATGTGAAAAGCTTTGAAGATCCCATTGTTTTGCCGCGTCACGAGACGGAAGTGACCTATCCACAGCCAAACAGTCTTCCATGGCGGTATGCGGCGGAACGGTTCGAAGGATTGGCGAGGAGCTTCCTTTTGGGGGCACCTCTTCTTTTCCATGAGCCGGAGGCTGTAATTGGGGGTTATTCCCTGAAGGAATATTATAAAAATCAGATATTACAGTCAGTAACACCGGGAACAAAAAGCTATCTGTTGTCCATAGAGGAAATTTTGCCACAGAAAGCACCGGGGGAGAGAGCTTTTCAGCATACCTGTGAATGTGCGTCTCTTGTCATTGGATTGTCTATGTGCCGCGAGGTTCTTTGGGAGACTTATACAAAGGAAGAAAAAGATCGGATTGCTGAATATTTGTCCGGTTTTGGACACTCAGAGACAGGACATCACAACTGGCGGCTGTTTAATATGTTGATCTTAGGATTTCTTGATCGTGAGGGATATCCAGTGGATCACGGAATGATACGTGATCATGCACAGGCGATTGTATCCTATTACGCAGGAAACGGCTGGTACCGGGACGGTCATCTATTTGATTATTACTGTCCATGGGCCTTTCATGTATATGGACCCTTGTGGAACCAGTGGTACGGTTATGAGAAGGAGCCTTATCTGGCAGAAAAAATAGAAGAATACTCCAATCAAATGGTGGAGACATTTTCTAGGATGTTTGATGAGGAAGCCCATGTGACTATGTGGGGAAGAAGTGGCGTATATAGAAACGCAGTCTCCGCTCCTCTTGCGGCAAATTTCTTGCTAAGACATTCTAAGGCAAATCCGGGACTTGCGAGACGTATTGCTTCCGGTGCAGCTCTTCAGTTCGTTACAAGAGAAGAATGTTTTCTGCAAGGGATTCCCTGTATGGGCTTTTACGGTCCTTTTGAGGCAATGGTGCAAAGTTATAGCTGTGCTGCAAGTCCTCTGTGGATTGCAAATGCGTTTGTCTGTCTGATGCTACCAAAGGAACATTCCTTCTGGACAGCAAAAGAGGAGAACGGAATCTGGGAGCATATGAAAGCCGGCGAGACTTACAGTACGGTTTTAGATGGGCCAGGGATTGTTTTGGATAATCATAAGGATACAGGTATTACGGAGTTTCGTTGTGCAAAGGTTTTTATGCACAAGGAAGATTCTTCCCTGAATGCTTATATGCGGACCTCCTTTAACAGTAGATTTTTGTGGGAGAAACTAGACTTTCAGGGCGTGGAAAGTATGCAGTACAGTCTTTGGGAGGAAGGAAAAGAGAAATCCATGATTCCTAATATTTTGATGTACGCGGGAGTGAGGGACGGAATCCTTTACCGAAAAGAATATTTTGATTTTGAATATTCCTTCCAGAATAAAGCCTCCATTAGTCTAGCCGATTTTCCGGTGAGCGGGGGAATCGTCCGTGTGGATAAGGTACAGATTCCAGATAAGCCCTATAGGTTGACTTTTGGAAGCTATGGAATACCAGATTACGGGGATGTGGAAATAGAAGAGAAGATTTGTTCCATGACAGGGGCGAAAGCTTTTATTCTGAAATCCCAAAGAGGTCAGGTAGCCTTTGTATCCTATGCAGGTTTTGATGACCTTTGTGTGAAGGAGCGCCAAGGAGTAAATCCTATTACAAAGAAGAGCAAGCTGGTCTATGGTATCAGCCAGAGGGATAACTATTATGAATATCTTCCTTATATAATAATCAGTGTAACACTTACAAAAAAGGATACCTCTAGATGGAGTGAGGAAGAATTATTTCCTGTCCATTCTATCAGCTATATGGATTCGCAGAAATGTGGCGGTTATGGTCCTGTCAAGCTGAAGATGAAGGACGGAAGAACAATGGTAGTGGACTATGAAGGAATAGAAGGCAGACTTATGATCTGATTCAGAAATACAGCATCACTTATTAGAGACGGTCATCCGAAAGGATGGCCGTTTTGAGGTAGAGAGAGTAATATTTTTTTGTTATAATATATAAAAAATGTAAGGTGGATAATTGAAGTGATGGAATTATATTATGTGGAGGATGATGAAAACATTGCTGGCATTGTGAAAGAATATTTGGAGCAGAAAAATATTAGAGTGACATTATATAATACAGTTTCGGAAGTGAAAGGTGCTTTGAAGAAGCATGTGCCTGCTATTGTATTGCTGGACTGGAATATGCCAGATGGGCGAGGAGACAGTCTGTGCCAATGGATACGAGGTATGTGGAAGGAGTTACCCATTATATTTCTTACAGTTCGGGATGATTCCCATGATATTGTTTTAGGATTTCAGAATGGGGCAGATGATTATGTGGTAAAGCCTTTTGAATTGAACGTGTTGTATTCAAGAATCCAAGCAGTATTGCGGAGAACAGGAAATGTGGCTGAACGATATTTATCTTGTGATGGGATTATAGTGGATTCGTATCGCAGGACAGTTTTTTTGCAATCAGAGGAAATTGAATTAAGTGTATCAGAGTATGAGCTTCTTTTATGTTTGTTGCAGAATAAGGGAAAGATCATTACCAGAGAAAAAATTTTAGAAAGGGTATGGGATGCAAAGGGAAATTATGTGAATAATAATACATTGACAGTTACCATGAAACGCTTGAGGGATAAATTGCGACAGCCGCCCTGCTTGAAGACGATCAGAAGTGTGGGATATCGAATGGAGGATACAGTATGAGCGATCGAAAAAATATTGCTATTACATTTGGATTTGTAGTAGCGGTCAGCTTGCTTTCAACGGTTATCACAGCTCTGTTGGTGTCTTATTATAATAGACGGCAGCAGTTTGATTTATTAAATGCAGTCTGTGGGAAAGTAATAGAACAAGAACCTAATACAAAAAGCGTAATTTCTTCTGCACTGAAAGACTACACAAGCGGAAATTTTGATAACATAATAAGCAATGATGTCTTATCTATGCTGGGGTATCATGCATCTGATTTTTCTGATTCTGTGATAAGATATAATATCTTATTTGCATTGCTAGGAGCTTTTGTGGGAATTTCTCTTTATGTTTTAACCTTTTTGACAAGAAACAAAAAGGAAGGGAAACGGATACAGGCATTGTCGGAATATTTAGAGCAGGTGAATATGGGAAAAGCGGCAATCCTTTCCGTTTCAGGAGAGGATAATTTTTCAAAATTGGAAGATGAAATATATAAGACAGTAACCTTTCTTTATCAAACAAAGGATGCGGCAGTACAGGCAAAAAATGATTTTGCGGAGAATCTGTCTAATATCGCACATCAGATAAAAACGCCAATCACTGCGATCTCTTTATCCATACAGACATGGATGGCATGGGCAAATTCGACAGAGCAAAAAGAATATGAAAAAGGTAAGCTAGAGCAGGTACAGAAACAGCTTATTCGGCTTACTCATCTGGAGGAAGCTTTGCTTGTTTTATCACGTCTTGACGCTGGTACATTGCTATTTCAAAAAGAGGAGGTTGATGTTTTTACGATTCTTGTTCTTGCGGCGGATAATTTGCAAGAACTATTTGTAGATTCAGGCACTTCCATTAATATTCCAGAATTAGGAGAGATGGCGATAACAGCCGATTTGGATTGGACGATGGAAGCAATTATAAACATAATGAAAAATTGTATGGAACATAATAGGGGAGGAAAAATTCATTGTTCTTATGAGCAGAATTTGTTATATACAGAAATACTTATTTGGGATGAAGGAGATGGCTTTGCCAAAGAGGATATGCCATTTCTTTTTAAGCGGTTTTATCGAGGACGGAATGTATGCATGGGAGATCATGGCTTTGGTAGTGGCATTGGAATTGGCTTAGCTTTATCAAAAGAGATTATAGAGCGCCAGAATGGGACGATAAGAGCTAAAAATATACCAGATGGCGGGGCCTGTTTTGAGATTCGGTTTTATAGACGGTAAAATTTATAGTATTTATCTTGCAGTCACTAAGTTGTAATTTTCATTTGGTATAATTTAATTTGTAAAGTATTTGTTTGCAATGGTAGAATACCCAAAGGAGGGAATAAAAATGAATATTGTGACATGTGAAGGAGTCTGCAAGAAATATGGTTCCGGCAATAATTGTGTGACCGCACTGAATGGGATTGATTTGACAGTGGATAAGGGAGAATTTGTGGCAGTAATTGGAGCGTCCGGTTCCGGTAAATCCACATTACTGCATATCTTAGGAAGTGTGGATAAACCCACCAGTGGAAAAGCTGTGATAGATGGGACGGACCTTTCTACATTGAACCAGACACAGGCAGCGATTTTTCGAAGAAGAAAAGTGGGTCTTGTGTATCAATTTTATAATTTGATTCCAACACTTACGGTACAGAAAAATATTTTAATGCCACTTGCCCTTGATAAGAAGAAACCAAACAAAGAGTATTTTGATAAGGTTGTAGATTCTCTTGGGATTTCCAAGCAGCTTGAATTTCTGCCCAATCAGCTATCAGGTGGACAGCAGCAAAGGGTTGCCATAGCGCGTTCCTTGATTTACCGTCCAGCTCTACTTTTGGCAGATGAGCCAACTGGAAATCTGGATCAAAAAAATTCCAAAGAAATTGTTGATATGTTGAAATTATCTAACCGCAATCTGGACCAAACGATTATATTAATCACACATGATGAGAGAGTAGCTTTAGAAGCAGATCGCATTATAACTATCGAGGACGGGCATATAATAAGGGATGAGAAGCGGAGGTGATGGAGTATGTGGAAAGAGTATTCATTGAGCTATTTGAAATATAATCGTGTATCAAGTATGTCTGTTAGGATAGCGGCATTTATTTCTGCCTTGTTATTATCCTTACTTTTGGGGTTATTTTATAATGCATGGAAGTATGAGATTGAAAGCGTTGAGCAGGAAAAAGGAGGCTGGCAGAGCAGGCTTATCGGGGAATTTACGGAAGAGGATATTGATTTTATAAGAAATTTCGCCAGCGTGAAAGATGTGGTTGTGGGAGAAAAGGGAGAAGAGAGCCAGAAAAGTACAATAGATATTTATTTTCATAATAAGAGGAAGGTTCTAAGCGATACGCCAAGGATTGTCAAGCTGGTAGGAGCTTCTTCAGAAAGCATTGTATATAATTATGAGCTTCTCGCAATGTACGGGATACGTGATCCGCAGGACACTGCACCAAGATTGCTTTTTCCAATGTTTATACTGATAACGGCGGGCGC
>CAMUFS010000007.1 GCA_947088195.1 uncultured Clostridia bacterium | reverse complement strand
CAAATCAAACAGCTTGACGCTTCCAGACCAACCACATCAGCAACCTGCCGCCATTTTACTGATATCTGCCTTGATCTGCCTGATGTGGTTTCTGTAAATCTCTATCCGCGCTGGTATGAAAATATCTCTGTAGAGGAATGTTGCCGTAAGGAATTAGAGTGGATTTCTTCCACACCGGGAGAGGGAAAGCCCATCATAGTGAGTGAGATGGGTGCCGGAGCTGTCTATGGCTACCGTGACCGCACCAAGGCAAAATGGAGCGAGGAGCTTCAGGCAGAAATTATACGCGAGTGTCTTGAAGTTTATATGAATCAAAAGCAAATCGGAGGTGTGTTTATCTGGCAGTTTGCTGACTGCCGTGTTACGGAGGAAGAATGGTTCAACATTCGCCCACGCAGCCATAATAACAAAGGAGTGGTGGACGAATACCGACGCCCAAAATTATCTTACGATGTAGTAAAAGAAATGTTTAAAAAATATTGTAACCTTACATTATAACTAAAAAGGAGAAATTCATGGAAAAAATATTTTTTGTAAGAGATAATTATTTAGATGAAGTAAATAAAATACTTGCAAAAGGTGCCAAGGTTAAAATGATTTCAACAGTTGCTAATTCAATAGCTGGCGGTGGAGAAGATTCTAATTATAAATGTGGTGATATAGTTGCTTATGTAGTAGTTGAAATGCCTAAACCTTAAAATATTATCTTTCAAAAATATAAAAAAATACAAAAATAATTAGATACGTCCCGACGTATCTGGTATACAGAAAAAGCAGCAGAGCCAAACTATATATCCTCAAGGAACCTATTGAAAAACGTTGGCACATAATGAGCTTGCGAATTATGTGCCAACGTTTTTCACTAAGCGGGAGCGCGGTGACGGAGGATATATAGCTTGGCTCTGCGGACCTCTCTCAAACATAACTACAAAACCTTTTTCATCATATAACCCCGTTTGGCATTTACGTATTTGCTTTTCTTTTCTTCACCTCTGCCTTCTTCCCCTCTGTAAAATATTCAACATTTTCAAGATACCCCGATACTCTTCTAACTCTAAGTATATTATCTGAACCACATACTGGACATGTGTCAAATGTTCCATCTTGTCCACATTGATTACATATATCTAAAGGAAAATTAAATCCCAAATAAGAAATCCCAGATTTTTCAGCAAACTTTATTGCATCTGACAAAGCCTCAACATTTTGCAATATAGCAGATGGAAATTCAATATAAGTGATCGCTCCGCCGTTACATAATAAATGAAAATATCCCTCTAGCTCTATTTTCTTAAAAATTGAAATTTTAGAGTCAACTTCAACATGAAATGAATTTGTATAAAATCCTTTTTCTTGGATGAAATGAGGATATCTATCTTTGTCGAGCTTGCTAAATCTTCCAGAAAGCATTTCTCCGGGCGTTGCCAACAAAGAATAATTCATTTTCTCTCTATTTCTTAAGGACATAACAAATTCATTCATAAACGCAACAATATCTTTCGCTGTCTCATAGCTATTATTCTCAATATAAAATTTAGCACCTGTCAAAACTTCAACTGCTTCAGACAACCCTATAAATCCTATAGAATAGGAACCGCTTAATATCATATCTTGAACACTTGAAACATGATCCCATATATGCTGTTCCAAAATATATTTGAGATAGCTGCCAGATGTTTTTTTCAATTTTTCTTGTCGTATCCTTAATATATCCACACAATAATTCATGGTTTCTAATAATTTTTCATAGAAATCCCCCTTCCCATTAGATCTTAATGCTATTCTGGGAAGGTTAATGGAAACATATGCTATATTTCCCCTTCCCACTGTTCCCGGATTCCCATTTACATTATCATATATCCGCGTTCTACAGCCCATAATATTTAAATTAGTTTTTTCACAATGATTATTAACAGGACTATCCATAAGCAAATATGTAGGAATCATCCGTTTCGCGGTACAGGACAGTGATTTTATATACAAATCATAATTTACACTTTCAGGATTTGAATTAATCTCAGAGGAAACCTTAAAAACTATATTAGGTTTTGTAAATGACTTAGGAGCTTCCATAAATTCGTCAATTAAGATCAAAGAAACCTGTCTGCCCCAGAAATGTCTGGATAACCCTATATTAAGTGTAATATAATATGTTTCCCTACAAAATCGCGTATATGAGTGGTTCACCCAATACAAAAAAAATCGTATTGCTTCTCTTAGTGTAACAATATTATCCTTCGATTCTTTTATGGAAAGCGACGCAAAAATTCTTCCTATATCGTCATCAAAATTCCCAAATCCAATCCCTCCAGCCTGACAATTAGCAAGATTTGTTATTAAAAGCTTTATCCTTTCAAAAATTTGAAATATAATCCCTGTCTCAGATATGCCCATATATTCCTGAGTAGACAGATATTGATACAAATCTGGCGTACAGCAATTATATACCCGATCAAAGGATTCCATATCATGGATATGAATATCACCAGAAATATGCATCTGAGCAAGCTTACTAGGGATAGACTTTAATACACTTTCCCTTGCAAAATTTACTCCTGCCTCATAAATACTACTTGCAAAGCTCTCTCTTATAGCTGCGTTATCCAATACAAACACCTCCTAAAATCATAAAAATAATTCTTTTTTCAAACATATAAACTTCTGATTTGTTGAACCTATATAAGGCTGAATTGTTGTTTTTAATTTATCCTCATATTCTCCAACTTTTATATAATCCAATAAAGCTAATATCTCTTCAGAAACTTCATTGAAATGAAAACTGGTATAGAGTGCAATATTAAAACCACATTTGTTAAGCTCTTTCAATAATCTAAGCAGTGCTTTTTCTTGTAATAATGGTTCTCCTCCTGATATTGTGACTTTTTTGGTATAAGACTTCTCTTGAAGTTCCATTGCCAATTCCTTTTCATCTACTTCAATACCACCTTCAAAATCCCATGTAGATGGATTATGACAATTAAAGCATTTTCTATTACAGCCTTGTGTAAAGATAACTGTTCTAATCCCCGGACCATCACATATAGAACCTCGATAATCTATCGAATTAATTGTAATCATACATCCTCCATTTTTGATAAAACCACTGTGTTCCTTTATGGCCGTTTCTCCCTATAGCATTTACAAACGGAATTTCTTCATCAGTTCTATATTAACAGGTGACAATTCTATCTGCTGCTTATTTTTCATTTTCTCATATGTTCCATGTGCTATCTGTGTTGTAAATATTAAATTCTTTCCGTCAAATTCAGCCTTTGATAATGTACTGCGAAGCCTCTCGCAGCAATAATTACATGCCACAGTAATAATATATGGAATTTCCTTGTTTGTATCTGGATTACTGTTTTCCATTAGAACGATCCTGCGACTATGCTTCTTTTTTGTATCCTCTCCATAATCAAAGGCTTCCAATGGTATGTCCGAACAGATTGGACAGAAAATATCATAGCTCCCTCTCGCCGTAAGTAATCTATACAGAATCTCATTATCGGATATTTCACCCAAGTCATCCAGATGAATATCTGCCCAATCTAACAATAATTTCCTTCGAACCTTCGCCAGATTTCGCCTTCTTGACATATAATTCATTGTTTTTGTGTGACTTCCATTGCTGATATATCCCTCCATTAATTCTAATCTCTTGGCACTAAGATTATATTCTTCCAGAACTTCAATCACAACATCCTGTAGATTTCCTTCAAAATTATCATAGAAAATAAATACATCATTATCTTCTGCTAGATATTTCCCTACCTTCTTAAAATTGTTCGACGCACCTGTTCTTACTGCACAGGTACCATTTCCAAAATATGCAATCATCCTCCTTTTTGTTTTCGATAAAAATCTATACACATGAACCTTAAAACCAGTTATCTTAAAAATAAAATCGGCATATTCCTTCTGTATTTCGTTGTTACTGTTTTCTTCAATCTGAAGAATCTGCACATTATCTGGTTGATATTCATCAATAATATATTTTTTATTGTCCTTATCGGGTACCTCTACTATTACTGGCAAAATATCATTTATTATATCAACCGTCGAAATTTTTTCTTCCACACATGAGATATTTATATAACTTCGCAGCTCCTCCTTAAGCATTGCCCTGTATTTGATGGCTCTGACAAATCTGGTAAATTTATTAAGGCGAATTTTCTTCAGACAGGAAAGCTTTATAATTTGTTGCTCATCTGTGGCATAATAATCAAAGCCATCTTCTCTATTTCTTCTCCACATCCCCCGCGCACATTTCTCAAAAAGCTTAAGCGTGCCATCCGCATAATATAAATCAGAAAAGGAGGAATCCAAAGCCATTCTTTCAACCAACAAATCCAAATCTCTTATTTGCTCCTCACTGTCCTTCGGGCCTTGAAACTCCATATAATGATAGGTTCCATTCCATCCTAATAAAGAATAGCCAGTCGGCCGTATACAGCGAATCATAAACTTATTTTTTTCATTTCCCGGATCGATATAGCGTTCTTTCAGCAATCCCTCCTTCAATGCAGCATACATTTCATCATATTGTCGATTCTGAAGCTTTGATAATATGCCATCTCCCTGTACCAGAGTACCATTAAACAGATAATCCTTAAAACTAAGCTTATTCTGGATAATAGAGCCATCATAAGCGATTGCAGGGTTTAATTTATACCTGCCAATCAATTTAAGAAATATATTGGCATTAAAATAGTCTCCCAGCTTTGTCTTAAAATCTATTAGCCACAAATCAATTTCAGAATCAGATACACCAATCGTTTCGTCTCGTCTTTTTGTCACATCATAAAAAATATACTCTGCCACTGAGGAAAAATAGTTTAATATGCCCGCCGCAATCCGATAATTATCTTTAGGAATCTCTAGCCCTTGGAAAAAAATTAAAGTGTACGCCCTTTTAACCCCTGTCACACATTGCTTATCTAACAACATCTCTTTTAAATCATGCACCTTATTTTTTTCCACAAATTCAAAGTAGTTTTCACGGAGTTCTCTTACAATATTGCCTTCCCGATAAGTAGCGTTATCGTATTCTTCCTTATCCCTATGTACCACTACATAAGATTTTACAGATTTTCCTTCTACTTTTGGCAAAAAAGCATTGCTGCAATAGGGTAGATTTAAGGGAGATTCTTTATATTTATTCCGATCTGCCATACAATATAGTGCAATAAAATTATGAAATACATCACTAATTGGAACCGCAGCCTTCAATCCTGCCGCCTCCTCTGAGCACATCACTTCATAGAGATTTTTCATATAATTGCGTACTTTTTCATAGACCTGATCAATAGCTTCCTCGCTGTCTCCTACATCATTTCTATGTAAATTTGCATATGGAGTATGAAACAGTGACCCACTGGGAAGAAGCCTTTCTTGTATGTCCTCCTTCAAATAGTATGTGGAATACATCCTATTCCTAATAGCAGTGCCATCTCCCAATGGAAAAGCTGCGGAAAAATCAGCATTGATAAAATGAATGTAGCTCTTCTCATATTCTGTTTTCCCATCCACAGACAGAAATAGTTTTATAATACCAATTCTCCACCTCCCTTCCTTATTATTTATACTTTCTTCTTTTCCTATCTCCTCACACCAGATTGTTATCTTATGACAGCTTCCTTTAAAAGACAATTTAGAGATATTTTTATTTGACTTTGATTTAAGCCGCATAAATATCAACGATCGAATATCAAAGATCATCTCATTATCCTGTCCTGTAATAAAAAACTTGCGATAGTCATATTGCATGTTTCCATCAAGAAATTCAATTAATGTTGTTAATTTTCTTGTATTAAATTCATTTATCTTGGTATCTCTGTACTCGATTTCTATACATGTAGCTTCTCCATTCCATGTTGGATTTATCTCCGTTCTGCCAGAAACGGTATTATTATCCATATCTCTGCTGATTCTAAAATCGAATAATACATTACTGTCAATCTTCAAGCTATCCACAAACTTAAAAAAGGACTTAATTCCTACACCGAACTTACCTGTCTGGCTATTATCGCCAACCTTATCCGACATCTCCCTATTTAAGAACGCATATATATTTGATAATTCAAATCCTCGATCCTTATAATAACATTTTACCTTATATATAGTATCAACTTTTTCTGTACAAATATCAATCGTATCCCCAACATGCAAATCATTTGCATTTTGAACAATTTCATTAAAATATCCTTCCCTGTAGCCTTGAATGGAGGAAATGCCTCGCTGCACGGAAATAGCTCTACAAATAGTCTCAACAAGCTTACACCGATTGGATTCCAGAAATTCGTCCATCCAGTCTGGCTTAGTCCCTGAACGTTTTAACAGATACTCATTTGCATTAGCAATTTCTTGTGCATAGTCAGCAGACATATTTTCTTTTTTTACAGCCTTTGCCAAAATCTCATTAATATCCTGATAATGCATTTCACTCCCTCCTTAACACCAGCCCTTCCCATTACGATAATTCTCTACACTGGTCCTTTTTATCATTCCATTCTGATAACAGAATATTCCATCCGAAGAAAAGCTCTTTAATCTCTCATTATCAAAAACACACCTATCCATCAAAGCTATTATCTCTGAAATCTGTTGTTGTACTGTCCCTTTGCTTTTCTCTGATTGTTTATCCGCAGATTCTAGATCATAATTTATTTTTTCTTCCTCTCCATCGTCATTCTGTTCCTGTCCAATAAAAATTTCACTGTCCTTCTCCACTTTAACCAATCCTATAATTGCCAGCCAATGATAGGCATTTTTTCTTGCTTCCTGAAAGACTTTATACATTTTTTGGTAAGCGCTTCTCTCAAGTCTTGTTGTTTTCCAATATTCCAGATATTCCTGTAACAATTTATAATATTGCTCTGGTATCCTGTCATCCCTCGCATTTGACAAAGCCATCAACGCACTGCACCTTATATTTTTATCCAATGGTTCTATATATATCCAAGCGGGATCCTTTTTTATGTCATTCTCCAATTTTCTTATCTTTCTGTGGAAATCCTTAATTCTGTTCTCGTTGGCTTCTGACAAAATATATTCCTTTTGGAGAGCTTGCAATGATTCTCGAATTGCTTTCCTATTTCGTTTTATAAATTCAGGATAATATAATATTGTATTTCTGACAGGCATAAACTGACAAGCCACATCTATTTTGGTGGTACAGTAATACAACATTCGATTAATTTCCATATCATTTTCATCATCCTGACATTCATTCAGCAGAAATATCATATCTTTTGTGTTTCCAGACATTATGATATTAATTCTATCTACACGGCCAAATCGCTGTTCCAGCTCTATACTGGTAAATGGTAACTCATAATGAATCACACCGTCAAATTCTCCTAGATTAAGTCCTGTTCCTCCGGTCTTTCCCGTTGTGACAAACAGAACCCGCTCCTTATTCCGCAATGCCTGAATCAAAGTATTTACAAGCTGACCATCTTGTACATTATCCAATCCACACTGATTCTCATACTGACCATATTTCTCTGCAACTACACTATCTGAAAATCTATCTTTTAATGTATCAAAAATTGCATCTGCTACAAATTGGTGCTCACAAAAAATAATAAATGATTTATTATTTTCACAAAGCAAGGATACTAATCTTTCTAACTTCGCATTTTTTCTTGGCTTCTGGATATTGCGCAGCCCATACTTGTCCGTTGCCGCCCAATATAGGTAATCATCATCCTGATCATACTGCAATGCAGCCAACATACCTTTTTCATCCCTTATTTGGTAAAAAATATCTTCCCGTTCCGCCCATCTCTTACACAAGACAAATCGTATCTTTCTTTCAGCCGATGCTTGTCCCATATCTTCTCTAAACCAATTTACATACATATCCTCCACATCAGGAACCGCTTTGGATATTGGATCAATAACTGCATCAACCTTTTTATTTAAGATTTTGCACACCAACTTTAGATAATCATCAAAGGTGCGTTCCCCTCTCGCATTCACAACGATTGGTGTTGCAGTCATAAGCATAGCTTTACTTGCAGATATCCCAAAGTAATTATTAAACGATAGATGTGCCTCATCTATAATTGTCATATCCCATGCTTCACTTCTGGAGTAAGATTCTATAGAGCCCTTAAGAGCAGAATAAGATCCTTCTTTATCACTTCCCTGTCTCTGGCCGGAAATCATAATAATATGTTCATTCTCTTTAAAAAAAATCTTTTTTAGATCCCCTCTATACATCGCTCCATTATCCCCCTGCGCTACTACATGAGCATATCTTCCAAGCTGCCTTCTAATATCATTCTGCCAATCCTCACGTTTGTTATAGGGACATATAACTAAAATCCTTGCTTTTTGATTGGAATCTGTTTTTTTCTGTATTATTTCTCGTATCGCATATATTGCGGAAACCGTTTTTCCAGTTCCAACCTCATCCATTACTATTGAGAAATCATTTTTTGACACCTGCGCCGAAGCCATGCGCTGTTTCTCATAATAAACAATATCCAGCAACGGCTGATTGCCATTCCAGAATACGGAAAAGATATCATTATTATCCTTATCAATGCTATCTGTATACTCCATCACTTCATCTATATGATCCACATCATTAAGAAACTCTTCAAGCCGTTGAACAAGCTTTGTATTATTTCTGTCATCGTATGCCCATATATAATTCAGATTCCATTTGGCACAAACCAATGGTGTAATCCATTCATACCCCTCAGGACCTGCAAAATGAAGGGCTTCCTTCCATTCATCGTGGTCAAAGCCCTTTATTATATTTAAGACAGCATCAAATCTCCGAAATATAAACGCATAATGTAATAGAGAGAAAGGATACTTGATATCATAATTTCTTTCACAATCTTCATATGATAAAATTTTATCATCAACCTCGTTTGTAGTGTATCTGGTAACAGATGGTCTTATCTGTGCAATATTATAAGAGCGAGTAATTTTACTATTATTTTCTATAATTTCTGTTCTCTGCTTTTCATACTTATCTGTTTGAGCGGCATCACCAAATTCATAACAGATGTCATCATATGCATCCTCTTCCATATAAAAATCATTGCACTTATCACAGTAGTATCCTTCCATCTCTCTGGATATGCCATCTATATTGATAATTGCATCAGAAACAAATCTCAGTGATGCCTGATCTTTATAACAAATTCGGGGGATAAATGGCGGCGTATAGGATCTAACCTTTGCAAGCTCTACATAGATTACACCCCGATGGCTCTCATTCAAGTCATATATCTCTTCTGGGGTATTTATCACATTTTTACCTTCATAGTCAAACTCACTTCCATACGGAACTACATTTGTATGTATATAATACTGAACGCATTTCTCACAGTAAAATATAGGTTCTTGTATGGTATCCCCATGCAAATTAAATGGAATTTTCTTTGTGGATATCAGTTCAACCCCGTGTACAGGACATCTCATCTTTACGCGCAACGCCATTTCCTCCCCTTGTTTTTTCTACCTTACCTCGACATCCCTTTTTCCCGTGGAACCAGTCTTTAGGTCCCTCGAATCCACATGTAAAACTCTGTTTTTATCAAAATGGAATGTCACTTCAATCTTAGGAACGCCAGCAAAGCCATTTTCAATATTACCATGTTCGTATTCATCATAATAATAGTTATTCTCAATATACTCGGTATCTTCCCCTTCATATATTTTTATCCTTACAGATGTCTGGAAATCAGAGGTTGTCGTGTAAATTTCACTTTTTTTGCATGGGTACTCTGTCCCTTTTGGCAAAATAATACTGAAACGATCATTTACCACCTCTATGCCAAAGGAATGGGAAAGTATATTGGTCACATGGATAACCTTATTTTTAATAAGAGTCTTATCACCTGTCGCTTTAATCGCTGCGCCAATCGCTACAAGCTTTGACAAATCCTTGTCCGCATAAGGACTCTGATTAAAGATCTTCGGCACAAGCTCTCTAACTGCTAGAATATTGGAGGAACCTCCTACCAGAATCACCTTGTCAATCGAACTGGCAGAATAATGTGCATTAGCAAGACAACGTTTTATAATCGATTCAATCCTGTCTAACAGTTCCTCACTTCGATGCACAAATTCATCCCTCGTCACATGACATTGAAAATTTATAGCTCGATCCTCCATTGGAATCAACGAGGGAATAATGATATCTGTCTCTTCCATAGCGGAAAGCTCCACTTTGGCTTTCTCACATTCCACCTGAAGCTTGCGCATAATCTGTTGATACAATGTACTATCCAATCCAGACTTCTCTGGAGAAGAAAGATTGATACCAGCATCTCTTCTTAGCTGTCTCAAGCACAGATCAACCAGCACTTTGTCAAAGTCGTCTCCTCCTAATTTACGCTCCCCATCCACGTAGACAGTCTTAAATTCATTTTCATTTATCCTTAAAATGGATACATCAAATGTTCCTCCGCCTAAATCAATGACAAAGATGCTCTGATCTTTCCCTTCATCAATCCCATAGGCGATGGAGGCTGCCATAGGCTCTGGAAGCAGCTCAATCACCTCCAATCCGGCTGCCTCTGCTGCCTTTTCTGTTTCTCGATACTGTTTGGATGTAAAATACGCTGGTACCGTTATAACAGCAGCACACTCATCTGCACCATATGCTTTCTTAGCCTCCTTAACCACCTCTCTCAACACATGTTCAGCGACCTCCGTCGGCGTAAACTTCTTATCCTGTATTTCCCAGACCTTATCATCCTCTCCCATAAATGTCTTCGATGACATAATCACATTTTCGGGATATGAAATCGCTTTTTTTCTTGCAGAATCTCCTACTATCACTTTGCTATCTCTGTAATAAAGAACAGAAGGCAATAGATCCTTGCCTCTGAATTTAACAAAATCAAGACTATTGTCAAATCTACAACAAACCGTATTTGTCGTCCCCAAATCTATACCTAAAAGTACCTTAGCCATCTCACATTCTCCTCTCACTCATTCCATTCCTTAAACTTGTTATAATGAACAGCAAACATATACTCTTTGATGGTTTTTCCCTTAAGCTTGTACTTGATAACATAATCTAGCCAACATTCATCCATAGCCTTATAATACTGCGACTGCTCTCCAGCCTTTTCAAATCTATATAAAGACTTCGCTATTCTTTCACAGAGCCGACTCAGCTCCCACGTTCCCCCCTTTCTAATGCTATGATCAAACAACCATATATAAATTTCTCTCATCCTTTGCACATTGTATGGGTTAGTTCTTGAAAACGACGACTCAATGCTTTCTTCCAATACAGGGGATTGCATATTAAACCAGAAGTATGCTATACTCTTAGAACTTATTCCTCCTTCTATATCCGCAGCCACATCGGCATAAGATGTATACTTGTTTTTATCTGTTGTTTCTACCTCACTTAGAAGCTTGTCAATGCTCTGTTTTCTCTCCTGATAAAGAACCACGTTCTTTTTGGCTTCTTTCCATACTTTTTTATTGATTTCATCTTTAATATGACTTTTCGTATAAGCAGAATCATAAATTTTGAAAACGGTATCAAACATCTTGACAAGAATATCCTTATCTTTCTCCATCCAAAATAGTTTATTGATCACTTTTATATACTGTTTAAAACGGCAAGAATCATCTAACTGAATCTGCTTTACAACATCATTGAAGGCCTGAGTACCATAGGATGCGTATGTATCCGCCAAAATAAAATCATATGCATCACTTTTTATGGACGGCTTTTGCATCTCCTTGCATAAATACTCAAAAAAATCTGCTTTTTCTTTCTCCTTCAAAGATACTTTTAGTTTTAACATTGCATTCTTATTCTTCATTAAGCTAGGATACTGTCTAAAGGCTTCCTTCATAAAATTAACTTTAAAATCCAAAGCTTCCGATGGATCTTGATGTACGGTTTTTGAAAGTATCAGTTCGTATAATATCCGTCTCTCTTCGGAACCAAAAGAAAATTTTCCCATTGTCCAGTACTGCAAACGCATCTCGCTTGTTATTCCATTCATATAATAACGAAATATAATATGACGCACCTCTTTCTGCATGTACATACTGTCACTGAGAACATCCTCCATCATATATGACAATGCTCTATAATTAGCATCCTGAAAAATAGGATACAGTTCTTTCTTAAATTTTTCGATATTTGTGACAGTCATCACCCCAGCACTTCGCAAGAGTACCTTGACGACAATATCATGACGGATCCCCTTAGCTTTTGCCATATCCACAACACCGCCATATGCTCCATGACAAAGGTTCTTCTTTATTTCATATTCATCCTGCCTTGAAATATATAAATCTGCATCTTTTTCAAATCTTTTATTCAAGGAAGCATTAATTTTCTGTAATGTGTCATTTAATAAAACTTGATCTACCATAATGCTTCCTCCTATGCATTGATAATAAGGCTGTCCACTACCTCTTTTTTTGCCAACAGTTCCTTGCTTGCACCTCGGTTAAGCTTTATCTCCTCACCCAGCTCATCCATAGAGATTGTGATAACTCCATTCTTATCAATATTCCACTTAAGCTTAACCTTCTCCCCAACTTCGTACTTTCTTGGCAAATCTACAATTTTTCCGGCTATCTGAGTAAAATCCTCCGCAAAATTCGGATCAAGACCATAAAACAGAAAAATTGGGATAGCAGCCATATTTTTCTCAGGAATACGATAAGTAAATTCCCCCGTCTTTTTCGTTGCTATATCACTTCTGGAAATTAGTTTTAAAAACCCTTCCTCCGTTCTTAAAAATATATCCTCAGCAAGTCTGTCGTCCAGATCCATTTTCTTTAGCTCTATGTTATCCGGGGAAGAATTATATGCATCAATCGCCGCCCCTTTCGATACAGATGTCGTTGTATCTACTGTTATAATAGGTGTTGCATCACCGAAATATTCTCTCAGAGTACTTTCAACCGCATAGAAGTTAGACATTCCACCTGTCAAAATTATCAAGGAAATATCTTCCTTCTTCAGATTATCCGCATTTCTTATACTCTCTTTTACAGGTCTTAATATATTCTGTCTGTCTGAGTCCTTAAGAATACTTGCATAGATTTCTTCCAGAGTCACTTTATCAAGATTTATTCCCTGTACAAATTGACCATCAATCACCTCAAACTCAGGTGTCATCACAATCCTGCTAAGTCTTCTAGGATTATCCATATGCTCCTTCAGCTTATTATTAAGATCAATCTTATATTTTTCAGCCTGAGATACCACCCTCGCAATAATCTTGTTCTGATCCTCCATAGGTCTTGCGCTAATTTTTGTCGTCCTATTTTCAAACTCACTGAGAAAATATGCTCCTAAATACTGGTCAAAATCATTTCCTCCTAAATTTTCTCTCTTTGACCTAGCGATAATGTCTACCTTCATGCTCTCATACTCATAGCTTGTCTCATCTTCTTCCAGCTTTGCAATGCAGATATCCAGTGTTCCCCCACCAATATCATAGATCATAATATTCTTTCCATTAAGATCTATACTGCTCTTCATAAGACTCCCATCACCATTATTGATAAAATACAGTAAGGTTGCCGCTGGTTCATCAAGAATATGAAAATCTGTAAATCCAGCAATCTCAATCGCATCCTTTGTGGCCTGCCGTTCGTCTGAATTAAAAGCTGCGGGAACTGTAACCACCAGATGATCAATTTCCTGATCAAACTGCTCCTCTATGGATCTCTTTATCGTCTTTAAAAGTAATGCTGAACATTGTGTCATATCCAGTTGAAGAAGCTCATCCTCCTTCTTTCCGGGAATTGTCACCATAGATTCTCCGCCTATTCTGGTTTTTATCCCGCCAAATGTATGCATAGGCTGATTTCCTGTCGCATAAATATTCTTTGCCCACTCTCCCGTATAAACTATTTTCTTGTCAGAATCCATCTTGCAGTAAAAATATGACGGCAGCGTAAGCTGATCTCTGGTCAGGTGAAAATCCTTATCATATTGTAAAATTGGAATAGATCTTAAATGCTCGATAGGACGTCTTAATCTTCTTTCATTTGTCTGAATCACGGAAACTGTACTGTTGGTTGTCCCCAGATCAATTCCTACATATAACTGTGCCATCTTCTACTCTCTCCCATCTTTCTAAAATTTCGATTCCTGTTTCTCCTCTTCCTCTACCTTCTCCTTTTCCTCTTCCACCTTCTCAAATTCTGCTTTATAAATAATCTCTCCATCATAGACAAGCCCCGTCCTAAGAACTTTATACCTCCCACCATCCGTAATTCCGTTGTAGATTCCCGTCATTCTATCAGCTTCCTCATCACGGATTACCACTTCCTGACACTTGCCAAACATTCCATCCCCATCAATCGCAACGCCAAGCTCCTCAAGCAACACCCAAATAGCATGGACATGACTATCCTTAGATTCCTTTATCGCATCAACATCAGCATATTTCGAAATAAGCTGCTTTATAAAAATCTTCTTTCCCTCTTTCACTCCTTCTTCATGGGCTACTGCTATCTTCTGCTCCATCATGCTCTGCTCATTTGCATTACTCTGTGCCTGACTCTTAAATGCAACCTGCTTGCGAATCAGATCTCTCGCTGCATACCCAAGCTGCTCCGTTATCTTCTGTGAGTAACGAACAAGATTTATAATATCCTCCTCCTCTGCATTTACCGGAGGAATCTCCATATTCATTATCAAACCCTTATTTTGCAATAATTTTACAATATCATCCAACTGATCCAATCTTTGAAGACTGCCCTCTATACTCTCAATAGATTCTCCGACGTCATTCACCCTCTGATCCACCGAAATCATTTTAGAACTAATCTTCTCCTGCTCTTCCTTCAATGTTCTTGTGGCAGTATTTACCCTGTCTATCATATTCTGAGATGCCTTTTGTGTCTTATCCACAATATGATGAGTCGTATTATCTATACACTGTTTTGCCTGCCTATCCAGAGACTCGATTGCACTCTCCACATACTTCTTAATAGTGTCAACGTCTGCTTCCCCAAATTTCTTCATTGATAGAAGAATATCCTCGGTAGATACACTTAAATCATTATTGAGCCTTTTTTCCACTTCATCCATTTTATAAATAATAGGTGAAAAATCAATCTTTTCTGTGAAACTTGCGGATGTACATGGCACTTGCATAGTATTGTCTTTCTCTACATCCTTCCTTACTTTTTCGTCTTGCTCTTGAATTATGCTCTCCTTTTCCATCTCTTTTCTATCCACATCATCGCCATGGTTTGCATATTCAACCTTATTATTTTTCCCTTTATTATTCGTAGTGGCACCACTCCTATTCTTATGCTTAGACATTTCTACCTGTTCCTCCTTATTTTGATATTCTACATTTGCATTTGTTGCACCTTCATTATTCCATCCTTGCTCTTCTACTTCTCCATTCATCTGCTGAATCCTCCAACGCTTTCCTATACCTGTACCTTTGATCCATCTTATTTCTATTATCCCAAAAAGCCTCATTCAACCTCTCTCTATTCGAGAATACCTTCAAAACATTCTCCATTGCTATACACTTTATATGCCACCATACCCGTTTCTGTTGTTCCCAAAGCGATCTCTATATCCTTGCTGTCATCCAAAACCAGATGCGATACAGGAATTTTTCCAATTAAAAAGCACTTTGTGATGTCTCTCGAATTTCCCTGATATATTTCAATATCTCTGTTATCTCTATTACCAGAAAGCGAATACTTTCTTGCTTCAGAAAATTTTCCATAGCGCTCGTTTTTTTCTATCAATTTATCAAAATTAGCACCCAGCCTTACTCCAATAGAATAACTCAGCTTCTGTATAATTCGGATATTATTTTTATCTCGTACCTTCAAGCCGCAATAAACACCTGCTCCATAACCAACCATTTTATTCATATCGATTGCTCCACATTCCTCTGGCTCCCTGTTAAATATATCCCGCAATGCCTTCTTCACCATGTTCAAATTACAGGAGCCTCCAACCAGAAGCACTCTGTCTATATCATCAGGATCCAATCCCTTATCCCCACAATTCCACAATGCATCATTAACAGAATCTCTGATTTTTTCCAGAACTCTTTCCCCGCGAAGCCAGTTCTCTATCTCATCTGTTGAAACAGTAGTCTGAACACGAATACCACTTATATTATCATCAATATCCTCTTCTTCATCCTCATCCCAGTACCGGGATTCTTCCTTAAGCTCAATAATCTTCTCTGTCATTTCACTCTGGTATTTTATCCTCTGTTCCTGATTCGCAATTTCACTTACATAGATCCTTGCCTTCTCAGAAATCTTAGAAAACAGTATATCATCAATAACCTGTCCACCAAAATCGCGCAATCCCTCTGTATTAAGCACTTCAATGGTTATCTGCCCATCTGATGTTTTCTCATAGGAAAAAATCGTAATATCAAGCGTACCGCCGCCAAAATCAAAAACCATAATTTTCTCACTATGCCCCATAGTGGAGTTTTTTTGAAAAATACCATAACTTATGGCAGCAGCCACAGGTTCCTCTATCAGATCCAAAACATTAAGTCCAGCTCTTTCAGCGGCCCGCCTAATCTTCAATCGCTCTTTATTTCCATACGCATACGGAACACTGATCACCACCCCATCGACTGACGCCCCGCCATTATTTAAGGATACCTTTTCCCTAATATATTGAAAAATATCGGTACATACATCCACTGGCGAATAACTAGAATTCAATGCTGGAATATAATATTCCCAGTTATCCTCAACAAGCCTTCTTTTTACCCCTATAATGCCATTTTGGGGATCAATGGATGCTCTCTTAATCACTGCCTTGCCAACTAACTTTTCTCCATTTTGACAGTAATATATGACATTGGGAAATACTTCGTCCCCTTTATAGAGCATAGGGTCAAGATTGGGCACGCCTTTTACCGAATTGTCGCTCTCATTCCACCTTGTCACATAATTTGTGCTTGTGCCAAAATCTATACCTAAATATAATGACATCAGTCTTTTCTCCTCCAAATTCTAACCTGTCCATCCGCTATCTTCCTCTCATCGCTAAAAAGATATGGATACCTGTAAATCTCATCCACCGTTTCAAATTTCTGATAATCTGTAGTAAAATTCTCTGCAGAATCTGGTGTTGGTTCCATATATTCAGGATCGATTGGCTCTCTTGCGAAAACGTTCCTTGTATAGACACCATTTTCGGATAGAAATTCATTAACCTCACGGATAACCATCTTATAGACCTGACCAGAATTATTTTTCACTCTCTCATACAGCCCATCAAAGAGAACTACTATTATGTAATTTAAAATAATTTCTGAAAATAGCTGTCTAAGCTCATCCTGAATCTCCTCTACTGTTAAAAGCTCTTTAAACTTTGTCATTCTTTTTTTCCTTTGTAGCTCATACACACGAACACACTTTTCTACTGCACTTGCATAGCTCTCCAGACTCTTTCGGCTTTCCTCCTCCAAATCTTGATTGTTATCCAAAAGGTCATCCAGATTATCCAGCAACCCATTTAGTCTCTGCTCAAACAGATCGAGAATCCCCTTTACGTCGTCATATCCATTGCATCCCAAATATATGGGATCGACACCTTTTTCAATGTAAAAGTCCTTAATCGCACTTCTTTCCACAGCTTCTTCTATAACTTCCATCTCATTTATCCACTCAGGAACTATCACCTTTAACTTCTTCTGAAAAAACTCTCTTACCTCATTTAAAATCTTTTTTAATTCCTCATGATCATATTCTCTATTTTCATCTAAAATAATAACATTTCCCATCTACCTATCTCCTTATAACATACTCTGTCTGGCAATTAACATATTTCCTTTGTCAATCACCGTTCCATCTTTCTTGATCAATGTAACATCCGTTCTCAGCTCATACTGTTTTGTTATCTCAAACTTTACCACCACATCCACTTCTTCTATCTTCATTGGCGGAATATTGGTCATAATCAGCTCGTCCAAATAGGTAACTCCTTCATCAAAAGTTTTCAAAGCATTTTTCGCCTCGCCTTTTCTCGAAAGGACCTTGATATTCAACTGTGATTGCCCATCCTCAACAAGTGAATATTTCTTCTCTGTCATAGCTGGAAGCGTTGTACCCGCTGGAATAATACAGCTATATTCCCATCTTTCAAGTGCCACACCAAAGTCCTCATATGTCATATCAAATACCTGAGGCTGCATTTTTATCAGATGATTCTCTCCATACAAACTATCTGCTATAATTGCAGCGCCCTCTGCTATCAAAGTAGCAGCATTCTTATCAGCCGAGGGCTTTCTTCCAAAATACTTCTCGACCTGATCCCTAATGCATGGTATCAGCGAAGAACCTCCCGCAAGGATGATATTATCAACATCCTCTTTCATCATATTTGCTTTGCTAAGCCCATTGTTCATCTCTGTAATTGTGTGATTAATGGTCGATTTAATTGATTCTTCAAGCTGTACTCTAGTCATATCTATAAACACAGATTTCTGCTTGGTATCACTTATATAAATATCCATCAATGTCATGGTGGTATTTTCGCTGGCACTAAGCTCTATTTTGCATGTATCAGCAGCCCAATATATTTTATTTCTGTTATATATATAATGCTCCGTTGTCAGTTCAGAGTCCTCCTCTGAATACATAGAAAGATCATATTGCTCCTCCAGATAATCATACACATATTCTTCCAGCTTACTGGTAAGATCCTCCCCTCCAAGCTTTGAATTGCCAGCCGTAGCACACACCTCAAAATTTCCGTCCCCATCGGACTGTATAATAGACACATCAAAAGTCCCGCCGCCAAAGTCATAGATAAACGTGGTAGCCTCTTTCCCTGCATCGACATTATATGCTATCGCCGCCGCAGTTGGTTCTTTTTCTATGTGAATCTCTTTAAACCCAGCATCCAATCCAGCTTTCTTTGTATTTTCAATCTCTACAATATTAAATGTTGCCGGCACTGTGATAACCGCTTTATTTACCGACTGCTTCAAAGTCTTTTCTGCCTCTTTCTTCAGATATACAAGAAACATGGTAGTGGCTTCTGTACCAGTCAATTCAAATTCCTCATACCCTGTGTCATTCATGCGCTGTAAATGAAACTCTTTTAAAGTTAATCCCTTGACCCCAACAAAATCTGCCTTAAGCTTGACAAGCCTGTTATCAGAAGAAATCAGCGTTGCATTCTTCTCCTTGTATTTCATAGCAATCGTCAAAATCTTATTATCATTATTAGCGTTGTTATAATTCTCTGAAAAACTTTTAAAGAAATCTTCAGGAAGCAATGTCACATCAGATTCTTCAAACTGAATTCGATCTCGATACTTTTCTATCTCCTGAAGAGCCTTCTCAGCCGAATATTTTGTATTGACGTCGGTCATTCTGTACTCCAACTCCTGTTCCACTGTAAGTGCTAAAACTGCAATCTCGTTCTCTTTCAATCTCTCAACAATATCTGGCTGATCAATAAAAACATTGGTATCTATCACATAATACTTCTTTCCATCCGCGCCGCAGCTCTCTGTTTTTGGTATCCTTACCTTTATCTTCTCGGAATCTGCACGCAGATACTTTTTAAACAGCGAAACGGCTGTTCCCTCAATCATTGACTTTGCATATGCCTTTGCTTTTTTTCCATAATAGACATCATCTCTAGCTTTGAAGAAAATACAAGATGGAATCAGGATCTCATTCTTAACCTTCACAAATCCAGTGGCTCCATTCTTATCTATAAAAGACACCACAGAATTTGTTGTTCCCAAGTCAATGCCTATCTCTCTGCCATCCACCTCTTCCTCTGATTTATCCTTCGAATCTGCATCCCTCTCTTCTTCCTCGTTATATCCTTCTTTATAGCCACCACCTTCATTAGCATCCTCATCCTCTGCTTTTCCTTCCGATTCTAAATCTTCATCTTCCCATGCAAATTCTTCATTATCGTTCTCATCCTCCGAATAACCAAAATAATTCTCATTATCTGTATCAAAATAAGAATTTTCTGATTCCTCATTCAGATCATCATCTTCCAAAAGCAGCTCATCCTCCTCCTCAAAATCCTCCATATTAAATCCAAACTCCTCATTTCTTTTCTTTTGATCCTCTTGTTCAAACATACTTTTACCTCCATCCCATTTTTTCTTATTAGAGCCTTCACCTTGTTGCCAATTGCTTCCTATTTCCCATTATCAGCAACCAGCCCTAGACTCCTAATGTCTTTCATAATTCATCCACTTTATGTTTGACAGATATATGCTCTGCCGAAATTTTAGTGTCAACTATTCCATAATGTTTTATCTTCTTTGTTATATTCAAATTATTTTTATCATTTTATTATATTAGCATCTATCTACCCCTCCTTTATATTTGGATAAATCATGTATATTTGTGTAAATTGGGCTATGTCTACACTACCCCAATATTATGGATATACCTAACCCTTAGTCAATATTGGTTGACTGCTTATGTCATTCTTGTGAAAGCCTACATAGGCGAGGCTTTAAGTATATTTTTATATTATATTAGATACCAATTATTATGTACTAACCATTCTCACCTGCTATTTTTCACTGTCCATACATAACGACGAGAGATCTATTCCCATCAAAAGCTCTCCTATTGAACAGCTCAGATGTACATCTCCCTTCTTCTCATGTGCTCTCTTATAATATGGATTAAGCTCAAAATTCTCTTCTGTATTTATTTTGGCAAAAAGCATCGCTGTATTATGAGCATCCACTAAAGCATTGTGCGGATCACCTTCCGTAAATATATCCGTAGCAATAAGTGCTTCCTCCAGTGAATACCGGCGTTCTGTATCCATCTTTTTCCCAAACATGATCTGACAATCAATCCAGTTTTCAAATTTTTCACTCAAAACATCAAAGCAAAGATTCTTCGCTGTCATCTCGCCAAACATCTGGTCTCTGTCTGTCATACTCCAAGAAACCATAATAGCCCCTTCTGGCATCCAAGCTATAAACTCTTGCAAAACTTCCTCTAAACTTTTGGCATGTGCAACATCTAATCCTTTAATTCCTGTCAGATTTCTTATAAAACTATCAATGCGGCCAAATTGAGGCTTTACATATCTATCGAATCTATTTGAGATATTAAAATTAGAATCCAGCACCACAGCACCAATTTGAATAATCTCCATTTTGCGCCCATATTCCTTGTTACTTCCACGCACCTTACACATCTCCAAATCAAGTACCACATACGATTTACTATCCGCCAACACTAGGATTGAATCAGGATACATATATGTATTCACATTCGCCGCTGCACTCATGCCAGATGATACGTTCATTTCGTTCATAACTTAAATCTCCTTTCACTCAAATGCTCAAAAAAGCTCGGTTTAAAAAAGGGTGCACTATCCCCTTGTTTGATGATTAAAAGCTACGCTGCTACACTCACAGACTTTGGTTTTCCTGCATTACCCCGATATCTAAAACGCCCTCGTTCTTAGTCGATATCGGTCAACTGTCGGCGTATTCTTGCGAGAGCCGTCGCCCACGCGGCTCTATGTACAAAATAAGCATCAATAGCTTATTGATAATATATAGTGATCTTACCTTATACCTTCCTAACTGTCAACCAGAATATGAAAAAATTTCAAAAAATTTCCAACGCTCTACCACTCAGCCAAACATTTCTGAATCATTGTTAAATAGGCATTTTCGAGAGAAGTCCACAGAACCAAAGAACCATTCCTCCATCACTGTGCTCTCGCTTAATGACGGAGTATAATGGTTCTTTGGTTCTGTTGCTTTTTTCTGTATGCAAACATATTGTTATTTGACATATATTACTGCTCTTACATTCTTTTATATATTTATCTATTGTAACATTTATTATCTCAAAATTTAATAAGAGAAAACGTAGAAGAACATACTAAGTATTACTGATAAAGTAGCTC
>CAMUFS010000006.1 GCA_947088195.1 uncultured Clostridia bacterium | reverse complement strand
CACAACCAAGAAAGTAGCCCAGAGAATTGCCTATGTCCTATGGAACCTATTGAAAAACGTCGGCGCTTAACGAGGTTTTAAACGAGTTTAGCGTCCGCTACGTTTTTCACTAAGCGAGAGCGCGGTGACAGAGGACATAGGCAATTCTCTGGGTGGGCCTGTTTCGAACATGATTCTCATTACAAATAAGCAATAACTATATTTTGCATAAAGTATCTATAATTCATAAAAGAAAATCGCTAAGTTCTTGTATGTTATTTACAATATAATCTGCCCCTGCAGCTTCATGTTCTATTCGATCTCCATAACCGTAGAGAACACCTAAGGAGGCAATGTGATTTTCCTTTGCACCAAGGATATCATGTTTTCTGTCTCCTATCATTAAGACTTTAGAATAATCTGTAATATGGCATATTTTTAGCGCGTGAGCAATAACAGCTCCCTTTTGATTTCTCGTTCCGTCAAGCTCACTTCCTGACAAAAAGCTGAAGTAAGATTCCATACGAAAATGTGCAAGTATCTGCCTTGCATATACATGTGGCTTTGAAGTTGCAACAATCAAGGTGTAGCCGGATGCTTTTAATTCATCAAGAAGTGGAATAATGCCATCATACACACAATTTTCATATAGACCCACAGAAGAAAAGCGTTCGCGGTATTTCTCACAGGCAATTTGCGCCTGTTCTTTTGAAAAACCATAATATTCCATAAAAGAATCTACCAGTGGCGGACCAATAAAGCAAGTAAGAGTATCTAAATTTTCAACATGGATGCCAAAGGAATCTAAGGCATATGCCACACAGCCCGTTATTCCGGGCTTAGGGTCGGTTAAGGTTCCATCAAGGTCAAATAAAAGATAGCGAAATTGAGTCATAACACCTCCGAAAAGAAATAGTCTTTGCACTTAAATTTGATATATGTTACTATCATAACAGAAACTATTATTAATTACAATTTGTTTGTTTTATAATACAAGCGTAGATTTTTTGACACAAATAATATAGAGGTGGAGATTAAAATGAGATTGGTAGATGTATATGATAAAGAAAAATTATCAGCAATGCAATTATTATATAGAGAGGCATTTCCAATAACGGAGAGGAAACCCTTTCGGTTAATGTTGAAAAAACGTAAGGAAGGCAGGATGGAGCTTCAGGCTTTAGAGGATACGCAGGGAGAGCTTTGTGGATTAGTTATCACCGTTTTATATCAGGATATGGTATTACTAGATTATTTTGCCATTTCGCAAAAAAAACGGGGGCAGGGAGTTGGAACAGAGGCAATTTCTCTGATTCGCGAGAAATATGCACAGAAAAGATTTTTTTTAGAGATAGAGCGCACCGATGTAGAGGCAAAAAATATCGAACAGCGATTAAAAAGAAAAAATTTTTATTTGAGAAATGGGCTGACAGAGACAGCGCTGTATGTCAAGCTTTTTGGGGTTGAGATGGAAATATTATCGGATTCTTGTAAAATTAACTTTGAAGAATATAGAAGGTTGTATACAGATACCTTTGGGGAAAATTATGTAGGCCACCATATTAAATTACTTTCAGAGGGGAAATAGCTCTATGAATATTATTGCACATATAGAGACAGATTTCCCGGATAAATTCGGCATACCTCGTCAGAGTGGAATGGTGGATGAATTGAGAGGTAGAATTATATTTGAGCCAGAGTACAGAAGAATGGAGGCTGTCAGAGGGCTGGAGGAATTTTCACATATATGGCTTTTGTGGGAATTTTCAGAAAATAGAGAAAGAACGTGGACTGCGACGGTCAGACCGCCAAGGCTTGGGGGAAATAAAAGAATCGGTGTATTTGCCACCCGCTCTCCATTTCGTCCAAACAATATCGGGCTGTCTTGTGTGCGCCTTATAGGAATAGAGGAAGATAAAAAGCAGGGTGTGGTGTTGTATGTGCAGGGTGCAGATTTAATGGATGGAACACCAATTTATGACATTAAACCATATATTCCTTTTACAGATTGTCATCCTGAGGCATCAGAAGGGTATACAAGAGAAACTAGAGCCCATAGGCTTAAGGTAGATTTTCCGGTAAAGCTACTTGAAAATTATCCGCCAGAGAAAAGGGAAGCTGTAGTGAAAATACTAGAACAAGATCCACGTCCGGCATATATACAGGACACGGAGAGGATCTATGGCATGAGTTATGCGGGTTATAATATTCGATTTCAGGTAGATGGGGAGAGACTTACTGTCTGTGAGGTAAAAGAGAGGGTCCGCCCAGAGAACGGCCTATAATCCTCCTTCGAAAATGACAAATCAAATCAAACATAATCTTATCAAAAAGTTATAAATTGGTAAGGTAATGAGATAGAAATACTTGACATTTCCATCTCTCCTACCTATAATAGTTTTAGATGTGCACGAGCACACACCAAATATAATGTCTAGGAGGAAACGCAGATGAACAATGTTCCAGAGGTAAAGATTGGCATCGCTGCTGTGAGCAGAGATTGTTTTCCCATGTCTCTTTCGGAGAGAAGGAGAAAGGAGCTTGTAGAAGCTTATCGTCCCAAATATGGCGATATTTATGAATGTCCTACTGTAATTGAGAATGAATTACATATGAAAAAGGCTCTTGCTGAGCTAAAAGAAGCGGGCTGCAATGCGTTAGTTGTATTTCTTGGAAATTTCGGGCCAGAGAGTTCTGAGACACTGCTTGCAAAGTATTTTGATGGTCCTGTTATGTTTGTCGCTGCTGCAGAAGAGCATGGTGATAGCCTTTTGGATGATAGAGGTGATGCATATTGTGGTATGTTAAATGCAAGCTATAATTTAAAGCTTCGTGAGATCAATGTGTATATACCAGAATATCCAGTTGGCACGGCAGCAGAATGTGCAGATATGATCGCAGAGTTTATACCGATTGCAAGAACGATTATTGGACTTCGCAATTTGAAGATAATTAGCTTTGGTCCTCGTCCTCAGGACTTCCTTGCGTGCAATGCACCGATCAAGCAGCTTTATAATCTGGGAGTGGAGATTCAGGAGAATTCTGAGTTGGATTTATTTGAAGCCTTTAACAATCATGCAAAGGATGAGAGAATCCCCGCAGTTGTAAAGGAAATGCAGGAAGAGCTTGGCGCTGGAAATAAGAAGCCAGAGATCTTGGAGAAGCTTGCACAATATGAGCTGACACTTTTGGATTGGGTGGAGAAAAATAAGGGCTCCAGAGAGTATGTTGCAATCGCTGGCAAGTGCTGGCCTGCTTTTCAGACACAGTTTGGATTTGTTCCATGTTATGTCAATAGCCGCCTGACAGCAAAGGGAATCCCGGTTTCCTGCGAGGTAGATATTTATGGAGCGTTAAGTGAATTTATTGGAACCTGTGTCAGCCTTGATGCTGTGACGCTTTTGGATATTAACAACAGTGTGCCTGTGGATATGTATGAGTCTGAGATCAAGGGCAAATACAATTATACATTAAAGGATACCTTTATGGGCTTCCATTGTGGAAATACACCTTCCTGCAAGCTTGCTTCCTGTGAGATGAGAAATCAAAAGATTATGGCGAGAAGTCTGCCAGAAGAGAAGACTAATGGTACTTTGGAAGGAGATATCGCTGCAGGAAAGATCACATTCTTCCGTCTGCAGAGTTCAGCAGATGCAAAGCTGCGGGCGTATGTAGCGGAGGGAGAGGTTCTTCCAGTTGCGACACGTTCCTTTGGAGGAATTGGTGTGTTCGCTATTCCAGAGATGGGACGTTTCTATCGTCATGTATTAATTCAGAAGAATTATCCACATCATGGAGCAGTTGCATTTGGACATTTTGGAAAGACAATATTTGAAGTATTTAAATATCTGGGAGTAGAGGATATTGGGTTTAATCAGCCGAAGGGTATGCTTTATAAAACAGAGAATCCATATGCGTAATTGCTGATGGCTGTCACAATGAAGCAGATTGCCGAGGCGTGTGGCGTTTCGAGAGGGACGGTGGATCGTGTTCTCAACAATCGAGGCAGGGTGCGTGAGGAGATAGCTGACCAAGTGAGAGAAAAGGCGAAGGAGCTTGGATATCGTCCCAATACAGCGGGCAAGGCGCTTGCGGCAAGAAAGAAAAATTATGTGATAGGTGTTATTCTAACTTCAGAAGGTGTAGAGTTTTTTGAGGAGGTTTTGAATGGCATTCAAAAGGGGCAGGAAGAGATAGCTGATTATGGCATAACCTTGCTGGTCCGCAGTATGAAAGGGTATTATGTGGAAAAGCAGCTCGCATTGATGGAAGAGATGAAAGGCAGTGTGCAGCTTCTTATTCTAAACGGGATTAATGATGAGCGGATTGCAGAAAAGATACAGGAATTTATGCGGAATGGAATACCTGTGATCACAATTAATGCAGATGTGGAGAATAGTGGAAGGCTGTGTTATGTAGGCTGTGATTTTAATTCCAGCGGCAGAACAGCAGGCGGAATGATGGGGCTGTTGTGCGGAGGGGACGCAGTGGTGGGAATTGCTACTGGAACGGTGAAGGTTTTAGGGCATAACCAGCGCATTGCAGGTTTTTCCTCTCTGTGCAAGGCACGTTTTCCACAGATAAAAATTAAAGATATTATAGAGACAAATGATGATGATGAGACAGGGTATGAGCAGACTCGATTGATGCTAAAACACTGCCCAGAGATCACAGCGATCTATATTGTGGCAGCAGGAGCGGCGGGAGTTTGTCGTGCCGTGGAGGAATCACAGAGGGCTAGATCTATTGTGGTTGTGGCAAGTGATAATACAAACTCTGTGCGAGAATGGATGAAAAAAGGAATTATCAAGGCAGCGGTCTGCCAAAATCCATTTGGACAGGGTTATCATGCCGTGCAGATGGCGGCTGAGTATTTGGTACAGAGCCTTGTGCCAGCGTCAGATTATATTGTAAAGAACGAGATCAGGATATTGGAAAATATTGATGAATAAGAGGGGGATTTTCATGAGATATTTAATTGGTATAGATTTGGGAACCTCTGCGACGAAAACAGTGCTATTTGATGAGGACGGAGCGATTATGGCATCTGCCTCACAGGAGTATCCTCTCCATCAGCCGCAGAATGGCTGGGCAGAGCAGAATCCAAAGGATTGGGCAGATGCGGCATTGTCAACGATCGCAAAGGTAATCACAGAATCTGGCGTGGCGGCAGAGGATATTAAAGGGCTTGGAATCTCAGGACAGATGCATGGATTGGTTATGCTAGATGAGAAGAATGAGGTGATTCGCCCTTCTATTATTTGGTGTGATCAGAGAACGGCTGCAGAATGTGAGGAGATAACACAGAAGATTGGGCGGGAGCGCTTGATTGAGATCACAGCAAATCCAGCGCTTACAGGTTTTACTGCTTCTAAGATTCTCTGGGTAAGGAATCATGAGCCAGAGAATTATAAGCGTTGCCGCCATATTCTTCTGCCAAAGGACTATGTGCGATTTGTTCTTACAGGTGAATTTGCCACAGAAGTGTCAGATGCTTCTGGTATGCAGCTTCTTGATGTGCCCAATAGATGCTGGTCAGATGAGGTATTAGAGAAGCTTGAAATAGACAAAAGTATGCTTGCAAAGGTCTATGAGTCTGTGGAGGTGACAGGAACTATCCTGCCAGAGATTGCAGAAAAAACGGGACTGTCCGAGAAAACAGTTGTGGTTGGCGGTGCAGGGGATAACGCCGCCGCTGCGGTGGGAACTGGAATTGTCAGAGAGGGTAGAGCATTTACCACCATTGGCACCAGCGGGGTAGTATTTGCCCACAGCGATAAAGTGACAATCGATCCAAAGGGCAGGGTACATACATTCTGTTGCGCAGTGCCAGGGGCATGGCATGTGATGGGTGTGACACAGGGCGCTGGGCTATCTTTAAAATGGTTCCGTGACAATTTTTGTGAGGATTATATAAAAAAGGCTGCCGAGGAAGGAAAAGATGCCTACGATTATATTAACGAGGATGTAGCTGAGACGCCGCTTGGCTGCAATCAATTAATCTATCTTCCTTATCTAATGGGTGAGCGCACACCACATCTTGATCCAGACTGTCGCGGAGTATTCTTTGGACTGTCTGCCATTCATACCAGAAAGGATATGCTCCGTGCTGTGATGGAGGGTGTGTCTTATTCCTTGAAGGACTGTAACGATATTTTAAAGGAGATGGGGATTCAGGTTGAGGAGATGATGGCGTGCGGTGGAGGTGGAAAGAGTCCAATATGGCGCCAGATGCTCGCAGATATGTATGGCTGTAAAGTAAAGACTGTCACTGCAAAGGAGGGGCCAGCGTTGGGTGTGGCGATCCTTGCCGGGGTTGGGGCAGGAATTTATGAGAGTGTGGAGGCCGCCTGCGACAAAGTGCTTCGCATTGACAAGGAATGTGAACCAGTTGGAAAGAATACAGAAGCTTATGAAAAGTATCATAAGGTTTATAAAAATCTGTATCCTGCTTTAAAAGAGCAATACAAGGAGCTTGCAGCTTTAAATTAAAAATTGGCAAGATAAAAACCGTGAGTTGACGAAGATATTCGTTAATTTGCGGTTTTTTTGTGTGGATTTCTATATAAAAATAAATTTATAAGTATTGTAACCTTTGCTATGTTTATTCCATCTAATTAGTGTAAAATAAATTCGATCGATTTATTTCCGCGAGCAATGAGCCAAGCGGCTGCGAAGCAGACATTTGGCGAATGCCGCGAGGGTCAAATACTCCGCAGCCTGCTGCATTGCAAGTTTGATGCCCCGTCAGCTTGCTGCGGGGTATTTGACTTCAAGTGAAAAGTTGGATACAGGAAGGAAATATAGGATGGATAAGGAGCGATTTACAGCAGAGGTGCTAGCTGCGGAGAAGGGATTATACCGAGTGGCGAAGTCTATTCTTAACAATGATGAGGATTGTGCAGATGCAATGCAGAACACTATTTTAATTGCTTATACAAAGCTGTATACTCTGAAAAAGGAAGCATTTTTTAAGACATGGCTGACCAGAATACTGATGAATGAGGCATATCAAATGTTGCGAGACAGAAAGGCGCAGGTATCTTATGAGGACTATATGGAATCCTGTCCAGCTAAAGAAGCAACAGAAAATTGTGGAGTATTTCAGGCGGTAATGGAGCTTGCAGAGGTGTATAGAACGCCATTTGTGCTACATTATATAGAAGGCTTTTCCGTGAAGGAAATCAGCCATATGCTTGAAATATCACAAAGTGCAGTAAAGACCAGATTATACAGGAGCAGAAATCTGATGAGGGACACTTTGAAAGGAGAATATGGGTATGAATAGAGCAGATTGGGAAATGCCAGAGGTACCAGAGGATGTTCATCAGGCTGTTCTTGAAGCGCTTAAGAAGCTTGACACGATTGAGGATAATGCAGAAAGGAAGATAGATATGAGGGGAAAAAGATATAAAAAACGTGTTACATTATTAATTGCAGCAGCAATGACAGCAATACTTGGGACCACAGTACTTGCAACGGAGCTTTTCTCATGGAATGAGAGGGCAGAAGAGGTTTTTGATAGCAACAAAGAGCTTCAGGATAAATTGGTTGAAGATGAATTTGCAAAGGATGAATATAAAAGTGTGACAAATAATGGTCTAAGTATCACTTCTTTGCAGACAATTCAGGATGAGAATTACTTTTATGCTCTTTTTGAAGTGAAAGCGGAGGACCCATCTATTGTGATAGATGAAAATAGTGATATGGAATATAGGATAGACTGGGGAGGAAAAGAAAATCCATTCAGTATGAGGGAAAGTCAGTTTATTAAAAAGGAGGATGAGGAGAATAGTGGATATTTTGAGATATACGGCCAAAAAGCAGATACGACAAGCACAGAGGACACAGTGATGAATGTGCATTTTACCGCACTGCAAAAACAGGGAGAGAAAGCAGCAGCCGGGGAGAATGTATTGACGGGGGAATGGGATTTTTCTGTTACCATACATCAGATACCGGGAACAAGCTATCAGGTAGAAAAGGAATGTCAGATTGCGGGATATTCTGTGTTGGTTCATGAAGTAAGAATCTCTCCGCTTACTGTGACAGTGATTTGTGATGGAAATGATATGAGAGCGTTGGAAAAAGGACAAGGGCTGAGTTTAGATCAATGTGATGTCTTGCCAGTTTGGGTTAGTGGATTAAAATATCAAGATGGCACGGTGCAGACAGAAGAGAATCGGAAAATGACAGAGGGCTATGATGAAGAGGGAAATTATTTTATGACAGGACGTTTTTCAAGTGTGGCTGAGGTGGAGAAAATAAAAGCTATTTTGCTGGGGGAGGATATGGCTGAGGTAGAAATTTTGCAGTCGAAGAATTAGCCCTAATTAAAACGTAGCGAACACTAAGCTTGTGAGAAGCTTTGCTGAAGTCCAACTTATTCTGTGAAGGGTTTTCTCAAAAAAGACACCAAGAAATTTCAGTTTCTTGGTGTCTGTAAAATTATTATAGTATTAAAACTTAAATTGAGATACCTCATGCTGAACACTTGATGCCAGTCTAACCAGCTCTTCACTTGCGCGCGTGATTTCTTCCATCGTGCGGTTCTCACTCTCAATCGTTGCCGTGATCTCCTCGGAGCTTGCTGCATTTTCTTGCGATACGGCAGACAGGCTTTGCATGATCTCGATAATATTTTCTTTTCCTGTGTTCATTTGATTTGTAATATTATTGATTTTATTAAAGACCTCGTTTAGATAATTAATGTTGTCGGACAAGCCGTCATATTTTTTGTGTGTTGTCCGCACACTTTCTGATTGTTGGGCCACAACATTCTGCATCTCATCGGTGATCGCAATGGTCTGCTCCATCTCTCTGACCAGCCTTTTGATAACATCTGCAATTTCTTTGGCGAACTTATCGGTTTGTTCTGAGAGGGTTCGAATTTGTTCAGCGACAACGGCAAAGCCAAGTCCTGCATCGCCAGCTCTTGCGGCCTCTATCGCAGCATTTAGGGCTAACATATTTGTCTGACTGGAGATCTGCTGTATGCTCTCACTGCTCTGTGCTATCTGCTGTGCACTTTCATTTGTGGATGCAATGGTGTCTTTTACAAGTGAAGTTTTGGCATTATTTAGTTCTGTCCATTCAACAAGCTGTTTTAATGTCTCAATACCTTCATCCTTTATAAGATTAACGGTGTTAAGAGCATCGTGCAGTTGATCGGCTGAAGTGCGATTTTCAGCAATTAAATTGCCAAGTGTGCCAACTTCATTTGCACCTTCGGTGGTCTCCATAGCTTGTGAGGTGGCACCAGAAGCGATCTCATTGATGGCAGTTGTAATCTGAAGCATATTGGTGTTATTCTGTGCACAAGAAGCGGTCAGCTCCTCGGAGGAGGCCACAACATTATCTGACATATCAATTATTTTGTGAATCAGATTAGACAGATTGGTACGCATCTGTTCCATAGCTATGTATGCTCGGCCGATTTCATCGCGGCGGTTTTTAGGAATAGAGGGTGGAGGTGTCATATCGTAGTCTGACATGCGCTCTAGTTCTTTCGTTATAGAAACAAGAGGACGAATAATAGATACAATAAGCATCACCGCTGTGATAATTACCGTGATTACCATAGCTATTGTAAAATAAATAAGAATTTTGCTTAGAGAGTGAGTTAGAATACTGTTTAAGGTATTTTCGTCAACGGCCACACCGATGTCAAGTGCACCGATAAGTTCATTATTTTCATTATAAATGGGATGTGCAATATCTAGCACCAGTGAATTGGTGATGGGATAGATATAATAGTCAGTGTATTCTATTCCATCTCTCGCGGAAGTAACACTTCCCTCATCGGTCAACGTCATACCAACACGAGAAGGATCGGTGTGGGCGATGGCTGTCACATTGGTATCAAGAAAAAGAGCATAGGCCAGATCATTTTCTGCGTAGACCATATCAACAAAATCTTGTATATTGTCCAGATCTAGCATTTTACTGTAGACTTCAACAAGTTTTAGATTATCCGTTTTCCATTGGGATAATACCTCATTTTTTAAAATGTCACTCATCAGAAATGAGATGACAGAAAAAGCAATTACTAGAATAACAATAAGCGTGGCGGTCAGTTTAAAAGTTATATTAGTAAATCGAAATTTGTTCTTCATAATTAATAGCTCCTTTCCATGGCAGGTATGTAGAAATATAACACCTATATGTAAAATTATAATAAAGCATTGGACATTGTGCAACAAAAAATGTAAAAAAAATAAGGAAAATATTACTTGCTATTTTGTTGAACATATGTTAAAATATTTCCTTGTGATATATTATGATTTCCTTGTTCCTTGCAGGAGAGCAAGGGGCCAGAGACCAGAAGGAGGTGCGGTTAGCATGAACAAGTACGAGATAACAGTTGTTGTCAGTGCGAAGATCGAGGATGAAGAGAGAGCCAATACTGTTGAAAAGGTGAAGAATTATATTACTCGTTTCGGCGGTACAGTGACAGAAGTGGATGAGTGGGGCAAGAGAAGACTTGCTTACGAGATCCAGAAGATGAAGGAAGGCTTCTACTATATCGTGAAATTTGAATCTGACAGTAATTGTCCAAACGAAGTGGAATCCCATGTTCGTCTTATGGAGAATGTCATCAGGTATTTAGTTGTAAAACAGGAAGATTAATGACTATATTAAATAAACCCAGAAGGAGGAGATTGTATGAACAAAGTAATCTTAATGGGGCGGCTGACAAGAGATCCCGAAGTGAGGTACTCACAGGGGGACAGTACAATGGCAGTTGCCAGATTTACACTGGCAGTTGACAGAAGAGGCAGAAGAGATGCAAATGGGGATGGAACGCAGACAGCAGACTTTATTAGCTGTGTGGCATTTCGAACCAATGCAGAATTTATTGAGAAATATTTTAGACAAGGTATGCGTGTACTGATATCAGGCAGGATTCAGACAGGAAGTTATACCAATCGAGATGGTCAGAAGGTCTATACGACAGATGTTATTGTGGACGAGCAGGAGTTTGCTGACAGCAAGGGAGCGGTAGCAGGAAGTGACGGAGGTTTTCAGCCTGCACCAAGACCGCAGCCAGATAATGCAGTGGGCGACGGCTTTATGAACATACCTGACGGCGTGGATGACGAAGGTCTGCCATTTAATTAAGAGCACTTTAAGGAGGTTATGAGCATGGCATTCAATAAATCGGAAAAAGGCGACAAAGCAGAAGGCGGCGTAAGAAGAAAGCCGGCGATGCGCAGAAGAAAGAAAGTCTGTGTATTCTGTGGGGATTCCAACAATGTGATTGATTACAAGGATGTAAATAAATTAAAAAGATATGTATCTGAGAGAGGAAAGATTCTTCCTAGAAGAATTACTGGAAACTGTGCAAAGCATCAGAGAGCTCTCACTGTAGCAGTGAAAAGAGCTCGTCATATTGCTTTGATGCCTTATACACTGGATTAATGAAATGTAAAAGAGAGCCAATATCCTTTAGATGGGATGTTGGCTTTTTTTATAGAAAGTTTATAAATCTTTTGATTTGTTTAGGTGCAAATGCCAGACGACCATGTTATAATCAAATAGAGAGCAGAGTGCGCTGTAGTGAGAAAAATATAGCCTTGCGGCATACAGAGGTATAGTATGAAAATTAGAACAAAGTTGGCAGTTGCATTTCTCACGGTTATTTTGGGACCGCTGATTATGTGTGTGATAACTGCGGTATTACTAAGTAATTATCAACTCAAGCTTATAAAAGATTATTATGGGATCGAGCCAAGCTATGATACACTGTCAGATTCTACACTTTTCTTAAGCAAAGTGACACAGAAGCTATATGGGGAGGTAGAGCGGGATGCCATGGAATGTCCTGAGGTTTTTCAGGATTTGGCATATCTGGAGAATCTGAACAGCCAATTAAGAAATAAGTATTCCTTTGTGATTGTGCGGGAGGATAATACAATTATCTATAATGGCGCGAAGGAAGCAATTCATATAGAGAATCTGGTGCTTCCAGATTACAGTGCAGGGGAGACGATTGGTGACAGAATTGTGGTTGACGGGGAAAACAAATATATCTTAAAACAGGTGGATTATCTTACAAGGGCAGATGAAGAAGGAAGTATATTTATTGTCACGCTCTTGGGGGAACTGTTGCCAGAACTTCGTTTTCTTCTGAGGGATATTATTCTTGCCATGGTACTGATATTGGGCTGTACGGCGTCTCTTTTGATTACATGGCTCTATCAGAGTATGGTGAAGCCTCTTAAGCAGCTTCAGGAGGCAATTCACAAAATTAAGGAGGGCAATCTGGATTTCACTGTTGAGGTTAAGAGCAGGGATGAGATAGGAGAATTGTGCGGAGATTTTGAGGAGATGAGAAAGCGCCTCAAGGATACCATGGAAGAAAAGGTGCAATATGATAAAGAAAGTAAGGAGCTTATCAGCAATATTTCTCATGATCTAAAGACGCCCATCACAGCGATCAAGGGTTATGCTGAGGGGATTCTTGACGGTGTGGCCGGCACGCCAGAGCGTCAGGATAAATATCTTCGAACCATTTATAATAAAGCAAATGATATGAGCAGGCTGATTGATGAGCTTACTTTTTATTCTAAGATGGATACAAACCGGATTCCTTATACCTTTAAAAAGATTCATGTGGATCAGTATTTTATGGATTGTGCGGAGGAGCTGTCACTGGATCTGGAGGAGAAAAATATTGAGCTGACTTATTTTAATTATCTGGAAGAGGATGTTGTTATAATTGCGGATGTGGAGCAGCTTAAGCGCGTGGTCAACAATATTATCAATAATTCAGTAAAATATATGGATAAAAGACGCGGCGTTATCAACATCCGCATTAAGGATGCTGGAGATTTTGTGGAAGTGGATATTGAGGATAATGGCAAGGGAATTGCTGTGAAAGATCTGCCATATATTTTTGACCGTTTTTACCGCACAGATGCATCGAGAAATTCCAGCCAAGGAGGAAGCGGTATTGGATTGTCCATTGTGAAAAAGATTATAGAAGACCATGGAGGGCGTATCTGGGCTACCAGCAGAGAAAATACAGGTACGGTGATGTGCATGGTATTTAGAAAATATCAGGAGGAGTATCGTTATGAGTAAAATTTTGATTGTGGAGGACGAGCTTAGCATTGCAGAGCTGGAGAAGGACTATCTGGAGCTTAGTGGTTTCGAGGTAGAGATTGAGACAACAGGAGATGTGGGCTTAGATCGTGCGATTAAGGAGGAGTTTGATCTGTTTATTCTTGATCTAATGTTGCCAAATGTGGATGGCTTTGAGATTTGCCGAAGGGTGCGGGAGATGAAAAATACGCCGATTCTTCTAGTATCTGCCAAGAAGGATGATATTGACAAGATACGCGGGCTTGGGCTTGGAGCAGATGACTATATGACAAAGCCGTTTAGTCCAAGTGAGCTGGTTGCGAGGGTAAAGGCACATCTGGCGCGCTATGAGCGATTGATAGGAAGTAATGTTCAGGAGAATGAAATTATAGAGATACGTGGTATTAAGATAGATAAAACGGCTAGAAGGGTATATGTCAATGGAGAGGAGAAGAATTTTACCACAAAAGAATTTGACTTGCTCACGTTCTTAGCACAAAATCCCAATCATGTATTTACAAAAGAGGAGCTGTTTAATAAGATTTGGGATATGGAATCCATCGGAGACATTGCTACTGTGACAGTGCACATTAAGAAAATACGGGAAAAGATTGAATTTGATACAGCAAAGCCTCAATATATTGAGACAATATGGGGAGTTGGGTATCGTTTTAAAGTATAAGATACCGAGGATAGATCTATATGATAATTTATAAGTTGGTTGTGGAAGAAGAGTTAAATCGAGAGTTATTCTCTGGTTTTATTCGCCGACAAATTGTGACAGACTGCTGGCGGAGAGTAGACGGAGAGTGGGTGGTGCGAAGCGATCCATTTATTGATGAGTGGAGTGAAAAGGATTATCAGGAGCTGCTCTCCTGTCTTAAAAATACTTTGCATACAGGTGGCGTTGTGTATGGAGCTTATGATCAAGGTGTATTAAAGGGCTTTGTGTCTGTGGAGGCAAAGCCTCTTGGCAGTACGGGGCAATATCTGGATTTGTCAAATATTCACGTATCGGAGGATAGGAGAGGAACGGGGATTGGAAGTCGGCTGTTTTCATTGGCATGTGATTGGGCGAGAGAGCATGGAGCAGAAAAGCTGTATATCTCGGCACACTCAGCGGTGGAAACACAGGCCTTTTATCGTTCAAAGGGGTGCGTGGAGGCAGAAGAGTACAATAAGGAGCATTGCGATCGAGAACCCTATGACTGTCAGATGGAATATAGGCTTTCTATATAAAAAGGATTCCTTTGTATATTGAGAAATTTTTAAATTGGTGAAGGGTTAGTTTTGATGCAACAAAAAGAGTTAAGGATTTTATATGAAGATACAAGCCTTCTTGTGTGTGTGAAGCCAGCGGGAATCGCCTCTCAGGGAGGTAGTATCTTTCAGACAGATTTGACAGATTTATTAAAGACTTTATTAAAAAAACGGGGAGAGATAACTGGAGAACCATATCTTGGGGTTATTCATCGTCTTGATCAGCCTGTGGGTGGCATTATGGTATTTGCAAAGGAACCAGAGAGCGCTGCGGCGTTGAGCGCACAGGCAGCATCGGATAAAATGAAAAAATGTTATTATGCTGTGCTGGAGAATAAGCCTGTTTTTACTGATGGAGAACTTATAAACTACCTTTTAAGAGATAATAGAACAAATATGTCACATGTAGTGGACGAAGGAAAAAAAGAAAAAGGAGTAAAGCGGGCAGAGCTTTCTTATCATATTCTGGAAGAAAAATCTTACAAGGAACAAAAAGTATGGCTTGCTGAGATAACGCTAAAGACAGGCAGGCATCATCAAATCAGAGTTCAGTTTTCCCACGCAGGGTGTCCACTCTATGGGGACAGAAAATATAATTCAACTACAGAGGGAAAGGAGCTTGCACTTTTTTCTCATTATTTAGAATTTGTACATCCAAAGACAAAAAAAGTAATGCAATTTGATCAAAAACCGACAGATGGGATTTTTTCATTATTTTTTGAGAAATAGTACTATTATTCTTCGTTATTCTATTTTCAGCCAAATCATTCCAACTCTGGAACGCATAATTTAATTCCGCCGGGCAGATACTATGAAAGATAGTATAGAAAAGCCAGAAGGGATGAGATGGAATAGATATATGGTGGTAGGAGGAAGAACTAGAAAGTTAATTTATATAGTGGGAATCACAGCAGGGGTATATCTATCATTTCGTTTTTTGCTCCCGCTTATCATTCCCTTTTTAATTGCATATTTAGGTGCAGGTATGATGGCTCCCGCAGTTCGTTTTTTGGAGCACAAGCTTCATTTTAACCGCGGCTTTGCCACGGGGATTGTGGGGCTTTTCTTTTTTATTTTTCTTGGAACAGCAGGCTTATGGCTTGTTCATAAGATTGCGGAGGAAGCAGGAAGGTTACTACGCAACCTTGGTGATTTGGAGGAGTTTTTAAATACACAGCTGCGTTTTATTTGCTGTGAGGCAGAGCAGAATTTTGGACTTAAGCCAGATACCATCTATCTCGCCGCGGCATCTGGCATGGATCAGCTTATGCGGACAGTTGAAAAACAGGCAATGCCGCTTGTGATGAATAATTCTCTGCCAATCGTAAAAGCATTGTTTGAAGGAATCGCGGTGATATTTATTACATTGATCTCTATGCTGATGATATGTAAGGATTATGAAGCTTTGCAGGTAAAGCGTGGAAATATGCTGTTTGCTCGTGAGATAGAAGGTATGACAAGAAAGATTGTGGGTGCCATAGGAGCCTATGTCAAGACACAAGGCATTTTAATGTTAATTACGGCAGGGATATGTGTGGTAGGTCTTTTTATACTGAAAAATTCTTATGCATTGCTTTTGGGAATGTCGATTGCTGTCTTGGATGCACTGCCTTTTATTGGAGTTGGTATTATTTTGATTCCATGGGCAGTTTTATTAGGAATTATGGGAAAGTGGAAGCTGTGTATTGGAATATTAATTATTTTTGGATTGTGTTGCCTGTCGCGTGAGTTTTTGGAGCCTAAGCTGATGGGCAGACAGATAGGGATGAGCTCGCTGGAAATGATTATCAGTATGTATGTGGGAATACAACTGTTTGGACTGGCAGGTGTCATTTTGGGACCAGTGGGATATCTTTTAATTGTGGAATTGTTCCATGTTTGTTGTTTGTCAAATACCAATATTTGAAGTGGAAAAAATAATCTGGTTGTGCTATACTGAAACAGTGAGAGGTGATTAAGTGAGAATACGTAAGATTGTGCAGTTTTTGCTACTGTTTCAGCTTGTGGTCACATTGACAGCATGTGGAGGATCAGTGGGAAGCAATACAGGCTTTGTGGATGGGAGAAATTTTGGCGGTATGATTGCTACAACTCCCGCCGAGGAGAAAGCAACCAGAAGCACGGCAGTGTTTTCAGGGGCGTGCTATGGTGTGATTCTTGATATTGATACAACAGATAATACAATTACTATATTGGATCTAGTGATAGGGATGGAATCGGAATATGGTTACAGCGGCAGTACTTATATGATGGATAAGTATGGAAAAGATATTGCGGTCAGCCAGCTTTCTTTGGGGGATATTATTGAGGGAGGCTATGATTCAGGAACGAGAATGCTCAAGGAGCTTAAAAAATCTCCACAGATCTGGGAAAATCAGAGAGTGACGAATTTTTCCATCAATAAATTGGAGAATACCATACAGATAGGGCAGAGTCTCTACGAATATACAGATAACCTGGTTATTATCTCTGATGGGAAGATACTTGATGATGTGTCAGAGATAAGCAAGCAGGATGAACTGACGGTTCGGGGGAATGAGAATACCATATATTCTATTGAAATTCTGAAAGGGCATGGTTATGTCACGCTTTCTAATGCGGAATATTTTGAGAATGGCATTGTTATGATTGGGAGCCAAATAGCTCGCAAGGTTGTGGAGGACATGATTCTGGAGGTTCCAGAGGGTGAATATTCGCTGGAGATCACAAAGGATGGTGTCGGCGGCAGCAAGAATATTCTGGTTAGAAAGAACGAGGAGACAAGAGTAGATGTAGGTTCACTCAAAGGTGAGGCACAAGAGAAAGGAAGCCTGCGTTTTATAATAGAACCTTCGGATGCAGTGCTGTACATAGATGGGAAGCAGACGGATTACAAGGAACTGGTTCAGTTAAATTATGGTGCTTATAAGCTTAAGGTGGAGGCAGAAAATTATGTTACTTACACGGGCGACTTATTAGTATCAGAAAATTATCAGAAAAGAGAGCTTCAGCTTGGGCTGAAGGAGGGTGCACAGCCTGAGACAGAAAGTACAGTAGAAGCATCCTCAGAAGAGACAGCTTCAGAGGCATCACAGGAGAGTACAGCAGAGTCACCAACAGGGGAGTCAGAGACCGCCAAAGAGACGACAACAGCGGCAGGTCCAACCGTCACAGCTCCGACAGTGACAGAACCAACTGTTACGGCTCCGACAGTGATAGCGCCAACCGTCACAGCGCCTACTGCGACAACTCCAACCATCACAGCCCCATCTGTGACAATTCCGTCAGCAGAGCGCACAGAGGGGATGGGCAGTGAGATACAGGGAAAGGTGATTGAGGGAGCTAAGATTCATGTGGAGACTCCGATTGGAGCAGCCGTTTATTTTGACGGTGAATATGTGGGCGTTGCTCCTGTTAGTTTTCAGAAGGTCAGTGGTGAACACACAATTATATTCCGGCAGAATGGGTATGAGACAAAATCTTATGCAGTGACAGTATCTGCAAGTCAGACGGACAGCCATTATAGCTATCCGGCATTGGCGCCCAATTAATGAAGATAACCTTATGAAAGGTTAAATATATTGCGCATAGTATGCGCGGGAATGGAGGAAAGAATGGATTACAAGAAAACCTATGAGGAATGGTTGGCAAATCCCTATTTTGATGAGGCTACCAAGGCAGAGCTCACATCGATTCAAAACGATGAGAATGAGATCAAAGAGCGTTTTTATGCAGATTTGGAATTTGGCACAGCGGGACTTCGCGGTGTGATCGGTGCGGGAACGAACCGCATGAATATCTACACAGTGCGCAAGGCGACACAGGGACTCGCCAACTATATCTTAAAGGAGGGCAAACAGTCCCAGGGCGTGGCGATTGCTTTTGATTCAAGAAGAATGTCGCCGGAGTTTGCTGATGAGGCAGCACTGTGTTTGGCGGCAAATGGAATTAAGGCATATGTATTTGAATCTCTTCGTCCAACACCAGAGCTTTCTTATGCGGTGAGAAAGCTTGGCTGCATCGCTGGAATTAATATTACAGCGAGCCACAATCCACCGGAATATAACGGTTATAAGGTGTATTGGGAGGACGGCGCACAGATTACGCCTCCACATGATACAGGGATTATGGCAGAGGTTAAGGCAGTTACTGACTATAATACAGTAAAGACAATGCAGAAGGCAGAAGCGCAGAGCGCAGGTTTGTATGAGACAATCGGCGCTGTAATTGATGACAGCTATATTGCAGAGCTTAAGACACAGGTTCGTCACCCTGAGATTATCAAGGAAGTACAGAAGGATCTGACGATTGTATATACACCACTTCATGGCACAGGCAATATTCCAGCAAGAAGAGTGTTAAAAGAGCTTGGCTTTGAAAATGTGTATGTTGTGCCAGAGCAGGAGCTGCCAGATGGAGAGTTTCCTACTGTGAGCTATCCGAATCCTGAGGCAGAAGAGGCATTTGCTCTTGCGCTTAAGCTGGCAAAGGAAAAGGATGCTGATCTGGTTCTGGCTACTGATCCAGACGCAGACCGTCTCGGTGTGTATGTAAAGGATGCAAAGAGCGGCGAATACATTACTCTGACAGGAAATATGTCTGGCTGTCTTTTGGCGGAATATGAGATCAGTCAGATCAAAGAGCTGAAGGGGCTGCCTGAGGATGGTGCACTGATCAAAACGATTGTTACAACGAATATGGCAGATGCCATTGCGAAGCATTATGGAGTGAAATTGATTGAGGTTCTGACGGGCTTTAAGTACATAGGCCAGCAGATTCTTGGCTTTGAGCAGAATGGCAAGGGGAGCTATCTCTTTGGTTTTGAAGAAAGCTATGGCTGCTTAATTGGAACACATGCAAGAGACAAGGATGCCATCGTTGCCACCATGGCTCTCTGTGAGGCGGCTGCTTATTATAAATCACAGGGCAAGACCTTATGGGATGCCATGATTGATATGTACGAGCGCTATGGTTACTATAAGGATGAAGTAAAATCAATTACATTAAAGGGAATTGAAGGACTTCAGAAGATTCAGGATATTATGAATACGCTTAGAGAGAATACACCTTCTGAGATCGGTGGTTATCAGGTGCTTTCTGCAAGAGATTATAAGAAAGATACCATAAAAGATATAAAGACAGGTGAGGTGACAGCGACAGGTCTTCCATCCTCTAATGTATTGTATTATGATTTGTCAGATGATGCATGGCTTTGTGTGCGTCCTTCTGGAACAGAGCCAAAGATTAAGTTCTATTATGGAGTAAAGGGAAGCTCTCTTGACGATGCTGCTGCTAAATCAGAGGCACTTGGCAGTCAGGTGATTGAGAGAATTAATCAAATGCTGTAAAAGCTTGTTATTCCAATAATAAAACGGAATTTCTAAGTGGCAATCTTCTTCCTTGAAGAATATTTTGTATAGAAAGTATTTTTCAAAGGAGAAGATATGTCACTTTTTTTATGTGAAATAATAAATATATTGCTGCTTGTGACAGCACTTTCTATAGATGCTTTTGTGGCGGGATTTGCATATGGAGTGGATAAAATCAGGATACCCTTTGTATCCATGGCGATTATAGGAGGGCTTTCCGCCATCAGCCTGATGGTGTCTTTGCTTGCTGGAAGGGGGATTCTTTCTGAGCTGCCGCCCGGCTTTGCCAGATTTATCAGCATAGCTCTTTTATTGGTGGTGGGATTTCTAAAGCTTTTTGATGGCACCATTAAGTGTATTATTCGGAGGAAGGAGTCTGTTAAAAAGCAGTTGGATTTTCATGTGTTTGATCTGCGTTTTCTTTTAACTATCTACGCCGATCCTAATAAGGCTGATGCAGATCAAGGAGGTATGCTTTCTGCTAAGGAGGCATGTTCACTTGGCATAGCACTTTCTATTGATAGCATAGCAGCGGGAGTAGGCGCAGGCATCGCGGAAGTGCCAATTATGATTCCTGTGTTGCTTGCATTTGTTATGGGAGCGGCGGCGATTGGCACAGGAATGCTTCTTGGCAATCGGGTGGCAGCGAAATACTCACTGGATATCTCTTGGATAGGCGGGCTGCTTCTGATACTGTTGTCGGTGCTTAAGATGAGGCAGTGAGATCACATCGGCAAGCTGAACGAACAGCTCATGGAACAGAAGCGGCACAGCGCTCAACAGTGTGAGTGCAATCCATTCGTGCAAAGAGAGCTTAGCAGTTCCAAATAATCCGATTAGTACAGGGATCTCTGTTACTATCATTTGCAGAAACAATCCAATGCCAAAAGAGGCGAATATAAACGGATTGTTTTTGTGATTCATGCGAAAGATAGATAAGCTCACATTTCGCATGCCAATGGCATGGAAGAGCTGGGAAAATCCAAGCACAGTAAAGGCATAGGTCTGTGAGCGCAGCAGCACATCTGCGTTGGAGAGAATCTGCCTGATATGCTCTGGTGTAAAAGAAATTTTCATCTGTATAATACAGCCAAATGGAATGGTGAGAAAAGCAATCAGGCTGATTGTGGCAATCAATGCCCCATAAAATAATGTGCAGAACAAGCCGCCATGAGCAAATAGATTTTCTTTTGGGGAGCGTGGCGGTTTGTGCATTAACATAGGAATATCATTTTTGTCCACACCAAGAGCAAGTGCTGGGAGAGAGTCCGTTATCAGGTTAATCCATAATATATGACTTGCTTTTAAAGGGCTTGGCATACCAAATAATATGGCGAGAAACATAGTGATAATTTCTCCAAAATTCGAAGAGAGCAGAAATAGAATAGATTTTTTAATATTTTCATAAATACTTCTGCCTTCTTCAATGGCTTTTTCAATGGTATTAAAATTATCATCCGTCAAGATAAGATCAGCCGCATTTTTTGCGACATCGGTTCCATTTTGCCCCATGGCTATGCCAATGTCAGCCGCTTTTAGGGAAGGGGCATCATTTACACCATCTCCGGTCATTGCCACAATATTGTCAAGGGAACGAAATGCCTTTACAATTCGAACTTTATGTTCTGGTGATACACGGGCAAACACGGAGAGGGAGGAAGCGCGCTCTTTAAGCTCCGTGTCGGAAAGCATATTCAGCTCTTCCCCTGAAATACATTCAGAGGGGGAGGAGGCAATGCCCAGGCGGGAAGCGATAGCAAATGCAGTTTGAACGTGGTCGCCTGTGATCATAACTGTCTTAACGGAGGCATCTTTAAATAGGGCAATGGATTCCTTAACGCCTTCTCTTGGTGGATCTATCATACCTGCGAGTCCTATAAAGGTTAATTCTCGTTCAGGATGATTTTTGTCAGGTGCTTTTTTCATGGCAAGTGCCAGCACACGCAGAGCTTGTGATGACATGGCAGCGGCAGCGGATTCGATGGCCTGTCTTCTCTCAGCGTTCATAGATAAAATATGCCCATCGGAGAGAAGGGAAGTGCAGCGTTTTAAAATCGCTTCCAGAGAGCCTTTTGTGTAAGAGATGGTTTCTCCTTTATTGCGATGAAGCGTGGTCATCATTTTTCTTGTCGAATCAAAGGGGACCTCAAAGAAGCGGGGCATTTGTCCATCTAGCGCCGCCTTTCTGGCGGGAGGTGCAAGGGATAACAAGGCAGCTTCCGTGGGATCACCAAGAATCCCTTCTGGGCTATAGACAGCATCGTTGCATAAAAGGAAGCCTTCAATAAGCTGTGGGCATTGTTCCAGACAGCGCTCATAGGGAAGTCGGGAAATATCCTGGAGCTTTTGGTTGACATATAAAGTGGTGACACTCATGCGATTCTGTGTGAGTGTTCCTGTCTTGTCCGAGCAGACGATGCTTACAGCGCCAAGTGTTTCCACAGAGGGAAGTCGGCGGATAATGGCGTGGATTGACACCATGCGTGATACGCTGAGTGCCAAAACAATGGTGACAACGGCGGGAAGACCCTCCGGCACAGCCGCAACTGCCAAGGAGATAGCCGTGATCAACATCTCAGGTATATTACGTTTTTGGATCAGCGCAATACCAAAAAGAAGAACGCACAAAATCACAGCCAGTATACTTAAAAGCCTTCCCAAGTCGGCAAGGCGCTTTTGCAGCGGGGTGCTCTGATTTTCTGCGTGGCTGATGGAATGTGCGATCTTTCCAATTTGTGTCTGCATACCAGTGGAGGTTACAATTCCCTCTCCTCGTCCATGTAATACATTGGTTGACATAAAAGCCATATTGACTGCATCGCCGGGATGTAATGGTTGTTTGGACACAAAATCAGGATTTTTTTCCACGGGGACAGATTCTCCAGTTAAGGCAGCCTCCTCTATGCGCAGGCTGTTTGCATGAATCAGACGCAGATCAGCCGGAACCTGTCTTCCCGCTTCCAAGATAACAACATCACCGGGAACCAACAGGGCAGCCGGAATTTCTGAGAGATCACCTCCGCGCTTTACAAGGGCAGAAGGGCTTGTCATCTGCTTTAATGCTTCCAAAGCTTTCTGTGCCTTGCCCTCCTGAAGAACGCCGATAATGGAGTTCAGCAATATTACAGTAATGACAATACAGGCGTCGCTATATTCTTTTAATAAAACAGAGATACCTGCAGCGAGAATTAGGACAAAAATTAGTGGTGTGTTTAACTGTTCCAGAAACATAATAGCGAAGCTCTTAACTTTTTCTTTTTCAAGTTCGTTTTTGCCATAAGTGGTGAGCCGGGCGGATGCTTCTTCGGGACTTAAACCAGAATCAGGGTTTACATGAAGCTCCTCTGCTGTTTGAGAACAGCTTTTTTGTGTATACATATGTTCGCTCCTTTCTTTAGATGTTATCTGCCTGTACAACAAGGTATGCACATAGAAAAGAGAAAATGTGAGTTAAAGTACAGTTTTCCAAAAAGTTGTAAGTGAGGGAGGAAAAGATATGTCACATTAAGTTAAAGTATGCTATAATATAAGAGTAGGTTATTGTCTTTGTACATAGATAAGGAGTAGAGGAAAATGAATGGAGATATGTTTGCAAATTTGCAGCTTTTTGGGATTATAGCAGTTGTTGTTATTGTGCTGCTTGTGATCTTGATGACAGGGTATGTGAAGGCGTCACCAGATACGGCGTATATTATCTCAGGCTTGAGAAAGAACCCAAAGGTATTAATTGGAAAGGCTGGTATTAAAATTCCGTTTTTGGAAAAGAAGGATACGCTGAATCTGCAGTTAATTCCGATTGATGTTAAAACCTCCAACGCAGTTCCCACCGCGGATTATATTAATATTAATGTGGATGCGGCGGTTAATGTGAAGATTAGCGATGATGAAGAGAGATTAAGCTTGGCGGCACAGAATTTTTTGAATAGACCGACAGAATATATTGCTAATGTCGCACGGGAGGTTCTGGAAGGAAATATGCGTGAGATCGTTGGTAAGATGAATTTGGAAGAGATGGTGAGTGACAGACAGAAATTTGCCAATCTTGTAAAAGAAAATGCAGAGCCAGATCTCGCTGCCATGGGACTTGATATTGTAAGCTTTAACGTACAGAATTTTGTGGATGGGAATGGTGTTATAGAGAATCTTGGTGTAGATAATATTGTAAAGATTCAGAAAAATGCTGCTATCTCACGTGCAGAAAGTGAGAAGGAGATCGCTAAGGCGCAGGCAATGGCAAAGAAGGAGGCCAATGATGCACAGGTTTCTTCTGAACTAGAGATCGCAAATGCTAAAGCGAGGGCACAGAAAGAGAAGGCTATTGTTCAGGCGGAATCTGACAGAGAGGCTAGAGAGGCTCAGATTAACGCAGATACAATGATTGCTCAGAAGCAGAATGAGCTTGAGATTCGCAAGGCAGAGCTTCAGAAGGATGCAGATACAAAGAAAGCTATCGCGGACGCAGCTTATAATATTCAGAAGGAGACAGAGAGAAAAACCGTTGAGATTGCAACAGCAGATGCCAATCTTGCCCGTCAGGAGAAAGCAATCACATTAAAAGAGAAGGAGATTACCCTGACAGAGAGGACGCTGGAGGCAACTGTTAAGAAGCAGGCGGACGCAGATCGTTATGCAAGACAGCAGAAGGCAGATGCTGAGCTTTATGAGGCACAGAGAAAGTCAGAGGCAAATTTATTTGAGCGCCAGAAAAATGCGGAGGCGGATAAGTTTGAGCGGGAAAAAGAAGCAGAGGCAATGAAGGCGACTGCGGAGGCAGAGAAGTATTCTATGGAGCAGGAGGCAGAAGGTATCCGAAGCAAGGGACTTGCCGAGGCAGAGTCCATCAAGGCAAAGGCACTTGCGGAAGCAGAAGGTATAGAAAAGAAGGCAGAGGCTATGAAGCAGATGGGTGAGGCTGCTGTCCTTGAGATGTACTTTAAGGCTATGCCAGAGATTGCGAAGAATATTGCAGAGCCGCTCACGAAAGTGGATAAGATTACAATGTATGGAGATGGTAATTCTACAAAGCTGATGAAGGATATTATGACTTCTTTAAATCAGGTGACAGATGGCATGAGAGAATCTACTGGAATTGATTTACAATCTGTGCTCGCTGGCTTTGCAGGTGCGAAGTTGGCGGATCGCTCTGATAAGACAGATGAGAAGTAAATTTTGATGATGTGCTTCTTTTAGAGATTGTTAATAAAATAGGTGGTATGTTTATATGGCGAGTGGAGAAGCTTTTCTCTGCTCGTTTTTTTGCACACAGGCATCGAAAGAAAGTATGTCAGCCAAGCGGATAGGTACTGTCGTAGCATATGCCTTATAGGATGAGTGGAAAAGAAAATTTTTATTCATTTATTACAAAAAATCACTCCGAAAAAGTATACTTTTTCGGAGTGGTTTTTCTATGTGCTATTTTACCAT